>DIDQ01000030.1 GCA_002418215.1 Anaerolineales bacterium UBA5796 | reverse complement strand
ATATGAAGGGCGGGTGGGGCGGGATGATGTGGACGTAAACGAACTTCGGGGAAGGCAGGTTGGGGAAAGATTTCAATTGCTCGAATTCGTAAAGGACCGTCTTCCGGTGAGCCTCATAGGAGGGGATGGAGATCCCGATTTTGTTCAGAAAACCAAAAACCGACAAGTTCGTGGACTGGAAATACGCCCTCTCGAACTCGTTCGACAGAAACGGGTAGGGCTTTTTGAAAATGTCAGCATCCGGGATGGTTGTGAAATCCGAGCCGCTGGCGATGTTGACGGTCAAATACCCCTGCGATTCCAGGAATTGTCGCACCTGGCTGTGAGTCAACAGACCCATCAGGGGCCACCACAGGTCTGAATCTCCCATTTTTGTGGCGACCGCATCCAGATATTGCATGTTCAAGGAGGAACCTAGAGATAAGACTGTCCGTGGGTAATTGGCTTTGCTGTCAGGCACGATGAACCCTCTATGTTCGAGAGCGGATATAAAAGCAGAATTGTCAATGTCGTGCAATTCTGCAAGCATGGCTTCGCTGCCATAGCTATCCAGAATGATGTAATAAATATCCGGTTTCGAGGAGGGGGGCAGGGAAGTCTGCAATTCGAGTGGAAGCGCAGGGTTGTTATCCGGCAAATCTAAAACGAATCGAAGGTATCGAAAACCAAAATATCCTGCAAGCATCAGGCCAATGGCTGTTATGGAAACCTGGAGTTGCTTTAACCTGAATTTTTTACCAACAATAGCCAGCGCAATCCAGGTGGTGAGCGTAACCACGATAACAACGAGAAAGACCCTCCAAATATACATCAGGCCTAAGACGAGGAAAGTTGCAACCAGCCCGGCAGACGCATGTTCGCGGATCAGTAAATAGAGAATTGCTGCAATTGCCAGGTAAACCAAAACTGAAAAAGCCGTCGCTCGCCAGATGCTGTCAGGATGGGCAAAAAAAGGGATGTCTACATAGCTGATATAAACGATCAGGCTGGCAAAGGCCGAATATATTAATCCACCAAGGTAGTTCAAAAAAACCTTTTTCATGGTTTACCTTTTAGATTGAAAGATCACAGTCGTTTCATCACGATATATGCGGTTCCACCGGGTGTCCATTCCCAATGCTTCGGCCAGCGCCGAATCGACCGGGAATATCACCCACTCCACAGCGTATTTTTCCAGGATCTCGCTCATTCCATCCGCAACCATCAGCACCCGTTCGTACTCACGGGTCAAGCCCTCGCCGTAAAAATCGGTCTGGCCGTCAAGGAAAACCCGCTGTTCGGGCCAGAGACGGTAGAGCAGGTAGCCGCCCCAGGGGAAATAATTGAAGGGGTTGCCATCCTGCGGATGCGATTCCAGCCAATCCACCGCCTTGACGGGGAAAACTGCCGGGTCGTAGACGTTGTAAGCCCGCATCGCCGGACTCGCCAGCAGGACGATTCCCAGGACGAGGCTTACGCCCGGCCAGACCCACCCCCTCAGGCCGGATTCGATGGCCTGGATATTCTTCTCCACGATGGCCCAACGAAACCACCCGGACGCCAGGCCTGCCACCGTTTCGGACAGGATCGGCGCGGCGACGATGGCATACAGCGGGATGTTGCGGGCGCTGTACAATCCCATCGCCGTCCAGCCGGCCAGCAGCAAGGCGTGGCTTGCGGGGAGGCGTCCTTTTTTCAGGCCGAGGACCAGTACCGACAGCGCCACCATGATCAGAAACGGCCAGGTTCCCGGCTGGTGGAAGTTCGGCGGCTGGTACTCCTGGGTGTGGCCGACCAGATACTCGTTCCCGACGAAGCCGAAGCTGGTCTCCCACAGGCGCGCCCCGGCCGGGTTGACGAATGTCACGGCAAAGGCCAGCAGCCCGATCCCTGACCACAGACCAAGCCGCTCTGGCAGCCAGCGCCCCCGGGACCAGGCCTCCAGCAGGTCGCCGCCGAGGTACGCGCCCCAGGCCACAAATCCGGCAATGAACGCCCCGTGGGTGTTGGCCCACAGCAGCATCACCAGTCCAAAAAAACGGATTGGGATCGCCGCGCCGCGCCGGACGCGTTCCAGCATGAATATCCAGATGGCAAGATACAAAAAGGTGAAAACGTGCGGGCGGGCCAGCCAGTGCAGGCTGGAGGCCGCCGCCGCCAGGATGGACATCCCCAGGGCAGTGAGGGTCGTCTGGCTGCGGCGCTGGCTGTCGAGATAGACCAGCGTGAAAGAAATTGCGATCACCAGGGCCGTCACGAGCACCGGGCCGCCCAGGCCGAGGGCGGCGTGGGCGGCAGCGAAAATGACCTGCGCCAGCCACTCGTGGGGTGTGAGCGGCCGGCCGGACAAGGTGTGCGAGAAGATGTCGGTCGTGGGGATCTTCAACCCGGCGAGGATGTGCCTGCCGATGGTGATGTGGCGGCCCAGGTCGCCGTCCAGGTTGAACAGGCGCGGGCCAAGCAAGAGCACCGCCGCAAAGATCGAGAAAAACAGGATATCTCGAAGCCGGGGAAGGATGATTTTTGTCATTCCGGTGATTTTACCTGAATAACTGATGTTACGCACTCACTCCACGCCCGCACGGGGGTTTTATCGTCGGGCGGGGCGTGCGGTAAGGATCTCCATGAAGCGCAAATGGATGCTGTTGCGTAACATCAGTGAATAAACGGCAACCGGCTAAGAGCCGAAAAAAAATCCCGGCGGATTCGCGCCGGGAGGGGAAGGGTGAAAGGGCTATTCGCCCAAATAGTCGCGTAGTTTGCGCCGGATGGTGGGATGCCGCAGACGGCTCAACGCCTGGGCCTCGATCTGGCGGACGCGTTCGCGGGTCACACCCATCTTTCGGCCCACTTCTTCGAGGGTGTACGCCTGCCCGTCGAGCAGGCCGTAGCGCAATTGCAAAATGCGGACCTCGCGGGGCGGCAGGCCGTTGAGCACTTCGCCCAGGTGTTCGCGCAGCAGGTTGTAGGTGGCGGTCTCGTCGGGCGGGGGGGCTTCGTCGTCCTCGATGAAATCTCCCAAAACGGAATCCTCTTCATCGTCCGTGGGGGTTTCGAGCGAGAGCGGGCGGCGGGCTACCTGGATCATGTTTTCGACCTTCTTGGGCGGCACTTCCAGGGCGTCGGCCAGTTCCTCCACCGAGGGTTCGCGTCCCAGGCGCTGGGTCAACTGGTGCTGGACGCGCAGCAGCTTGTTGATCTGGTCGCCCATGTGGACCGGCACGCGGATGGTGCGGCCCTGGTCGGCGATGGCCCGCGTCACCGCCTGGCGGATCCACCAGGTGGCGTAGGTGCTGAACTTGTGGCCCCGGCGGTAGTCGAATTTCTTGGTAGCGCGGATCAGGCCGATGTTGCCCTCCTGGATCAGGTCAAGGAAAGGCACGCCGCGCCCCATGTATTTCTTGGCCACCGAGATCACCAGCCGGGAGTTGGCCGTGATCAGGTGCTCGCGGGCGGCCCAGCCGTCTTCGATCAGGCGGCGCAGTTCCATGCGGCGGCGAGGGCTGACGTTGCCTTTGGCGAGTTCCTCGCGCGCCATCCGCCCGCGTTCGATGCGCTGGGCCAGCTCCACTTCTTCCTCGGCGGTGAGCAGCGGAACCCGGCTGACTTCCTTGAGATACAAGCCGATCGTGTCGTCCGTGTCAATGTTGGCCAGGTAATCGTCCAGGCCCAGTTCGTTTTCTGCTTCTGTATCTTGCTCCTCAACGGTAACCAGCTCGTCTTCGGGCGGTTCGATCGTGCTGGCGTCTTCCACAAAGGGAATCCCCGCGCTCAACAGCGCAGCGAACGCTTCTTCGAGCTGTTCCACGTCTTGTTCGGCTTCAGGGAAGAAGTGAAGAATGTCATCAATCGTGATGTAGCTTTTCTGGCGGCCCAGTTCGATCAGGCGCGCTATCGGCGAAAAGCCTTCTTCCTCGGCCATGAGAATGTTTTCCATATCCATAAATAGGCACTTCCTAAATGTAAATTGGTCAAAATCAGAATACACTTTTTCAGACCCAAAAGCAAGACCTAGCAGACCTGAAAAGGTTTTTGTTAGGATTCGTTTATTTTTCTTTACGGGGACGTTCTTTGGGATATGTTAACCCTGGGAGATCGCCCTCGGTGCGTTTCGGACTTGCGGCCGGCTGCCGTTTCGACAGGTATCCTAGCCGCGGCGTTTGCGCCTTACCCACGCGGCGGCCCCCGCGCCGACCACCAGCAGCGGGAGCAGGCAGACCGATCCGAGCACGATGGTCAGGGTTTGGCCCTGGGATGGCAGGTTGTAGATGCGCTCGACCTGGTTTTTGGGAGTCAGGGCGATCAAATCCTCCTGCTGGGCGGCCCAATCTATCGTGTTAATTAACAGACTACCATTCCCGTAAGTATCATACATGCCATCCTGGGCGAATTCCGAATCACCGAAGACGACCAGGCGGGCGCTGTTCTCGTAATTTTCGACCACGACAGCCAGGGCAACCGGCCCGATGAGGTCGGCGCCTTCATTGAATTCCGTCACGCCCTCGGTATCGAGCTTGACCAGGTCGGTCTCGCCCCAGGAGTTCTCGCCGGTGCGGATCAGTTCGACCGGGTCGAGGTTGTCATTGATCCCGGCCAACTTCAGGCTGCGGGCGGTCGGGAAGACAGCCACCACGCCCCGCAATTTGTCTGTGATCGGGTGGGCGGCGTATTCGCTCGCCACCGCGATCAGCGGCTGGTTGGTGGCCGTATCCACCACCACGTCGTTTTCAAGTGTGACGCCCCAATCGGTTTCGAGATACTGGCTCAAGGGGTCGGGCGAGTCGCCGAAATCCGTCAGCGGCAGGGGTTCCATCTCGACGATCAGCGAACCGCCTCCATCCAGGTAGGCCTTCAGCAAGTCCACCTCTTCTTGCGAGACGGGCTGGAGTGGCCCGGCGATGACGATTGCCAGCGCATCTTCCGGGATGGCGGGCGAGGCGATCAGGTTGAGCGGCTTGACGGTGTAATTCTTCCCCTCCAGCGCCCCTTTGAGGCGGGATAATGAGAACTCGTCGAAACCGTCCAGGCTGGCTTCGCCGTGCCCGGCCAGGAAGTAGATGACCCGTTCCGCCGGGTAGAGCAGGCGGATCAGGGCCGCGTCGAATTCGTCTTCGGTGGAGAAGGCGGCCTGCTCGGTGCTCTCACCCATCTGGAAGACGATGGTCCCGTCGGAGGCGCCGTACCGCTCGGCAGTGAGCGGGTCCAGTTGCGGGTCAATGACCTGGTAGGTGAACATGCCGTTGCTGTTCTGACTGAACAGGTCCAGCAGGGTGCGGTCTTCGGTTCCCATGCTGCCGGTCGAGTAGAAAGCCAGGGCCTTGACCTCCTGCGTCAGCGAGCCGAGCAGTTCAATCGTCTCAGGGGCGAGGGTGTTGGCCTTGGTCTCGGTCAGGTCCCAGCTTTTGGGGTTCTGGTAAGTAAACCAGTTGACCAGGAACAGGATCAGGGCGAAAGCGATGATCGAAAGAAGGGCGTTGCTGCCGTAGTGGGCCTGGCGTCCGGTCAGGAACAGGCGTACCCGTTCCGGGTCGAGGATGGCGAAGACGGCAGCCAGGAGCACGGTAATCCCCAGGCTGAGTTGCAGCCAGCGGGTGATGTTATCCTGGCCCGGGTTGTAGACGCCGAGCAGGGCGGCGATCTTGACCAGCGCCAGGAGGATGGAAGCGGCCAATCCCACCCCGGCAAGGATCAGGGTGATTCGAGCGATTTTGTTCTTCATTATCGCCACCTCCGAATTTCGACTGCGATGGTCCCGGTGAACAGGCCCAGGGCCGTCAGGCTCAAGTAGTAGACAATATCGGCCAAATTGATCACCCCGATGATCATCGATTCGTAGAAATGGCTGGCCATGTCGAGATAACGGAACACCTCCCCGCCGTTGGGCAGCAGGGAGGCCGGGACGCCGATCAGCCACCACATGATGACGAATATGACCAGCGAGACGAAGAACGCCGCCACCTGGTTGCTGAACATGGCCGAAATCCCCACGCCCAGTCCGAGCATGGCTGCGGCTACCAGCAGCACACCCAGGTAGCCGACAAAGAGCACGCCTTTGTCAATCCCCGGGTCGATCAGGATGTCAAGGATAAGCGGGAAGATCAATGAAACACCGGCCAGGGTTGCGATAAACAGGAAGGCTCCCAGCCATTTGCCCAATACCAGTTCCCAGTCGCGCAGGGGGGCGGTGAGCAGCAGTTCCATGGTCCCCATGCGCTGTTCGTCGGCCAGCAGGCGCATGGTCAACGCAGGGGAAGTCAATAGCAAGAGGAAAGCCATCGGCCCGGTGACGCTGGATGCGTCGGGGGCGCTGGGGTAGTAGAGGGCCGAATCGTTGGCGTTCAGGATGGTCAGCGCAAAAATGATCCCGACCGTAGCCAGGAACAGGAAGGCGACGACATAGGCGATCGGGCTGATGAAATAATGTTTGTATTCACGCGAAGCAATGGTCCAGATATTGCGCATGGCCTACTCCTTGGATTTCCCGCCCGCCGAATTGTCGCGGGTCAATTGCAGGAAGATGTCTTCGAGGCTCATCCCGATCGGGCGCAGTTCGAGCAGGTCGAAGCCGCCGGAAACGACTGCCCGGGCGATCTCAGGACGGATCTCTTCCCTGGTTGCCAGGTTGAGTTCGATCTCGCCTTTTTCTGCGCCCGGCTTGGCGGTCTGGACGCCTTCAAGCTCTCCGAGTTTTTCGAGCAGCGCGGCGGTGTCTCCGTTGATGCGCACCAGCAGGCGGGTTGCGCCTTCGAGTCCCATTTGCAGGTTGCTGGGCGTATCTTCGGCGACGATCTCGCCTTTGTTGATGATCAACACCCGGTCGCAGATCTGTTGGGCCTCCGACAGGATGTGGGTCGAAAGCAAGACGGTGCGCTCACGCCCAACGTCGCGGATCAGGTTGCGGACTTCGACGACCTGCCCCGGGTCCAGGCCGATGGTCGGCTCGTCGAGGATCAGGACCTCGGGCCTGTGCAGCAGGGCTTGGGCCAATCCCACCCGTTGGCGCATCCCCTTGGACAATTTTCCGATGTAGCCCCCGGCGCGGTCCGCCATCCCGACGAGTTCGAGGGTTTCATCTATTCGCGCTTCGGCGTCCGGCAAATGACGCAGGTTTGCCATGAATTTCAGGTAATCGAAGACGGTCATGTCGGTGTATAAAGGAACAGTTTCCGGCAGGTAACCGACCCTGCGCCGTACTTCGAGCGACTCTTCCATTACATCGTACCCGGCGACGGTCGCCCTCCCGCTGGAGGCCGGCATGTACCCGGTCAGGATGCGCATCGTGGTCGTTTTCCCCGCCCCGTTTGGACCCAGGAATCCCAACACCTCGCCCTGCTGCGCTTCGAAGGTCAGCGCGTTGATGGCGCGGCGCGAGCCGTAATCCTTGGTCAGGCCCTCGACTCGTATCATTTTCACTCCTTGTGTGACATTTAATCCAAACAAAAAGCACAGCAGCCAACCGGCGCGGTGCTGATTCTCTAACCGGATAACACTATACAATAAATCGAAGGGCAAAGTCAAGCGGCTTGTGAAATTCTAATCTAACGTTAATGCGAATTATTGTGTAACTTGACACATTGCCCCTCCGCTTGTAGAATTGCGCTAAGTTTTTAGGCCTCTGGCCTAAAAATATTATTTTCCGGGAGGATGCCCATACATGTACGCAATGCACGGATTGACAACCTACGAAGCAGCCGCCATTTGGGCCGTTTTTGGTATTGCCATCATCGGTCTCGCTTATGCGGTCTTTTTGCGCAGCCAGATCATGCGCGAGGAAAAAGGCACTGAAAAAATGCAGGAAGTCTGGGGTGCCATCCGCGACGGCGCAGATGCCTATCTCAAGCGGCAACTGAAATCCATTTTGCCCTTGATAGCGGTACTGACCGTCGCTTTGTTTTTCTCGGTCTACATCGTTCCGCCTACGCCGGAAGCCCTCGAACGTTTCGAAGGGATGGGTGAAGCCCAGGTGCGCCTGATCATCGGCCTGGCGCGCGCCATCGCTTTTGTGATGGGGTCCGGCTTCTCGCTGACCGTCGGCCAGATCGGGATGCGGATGGCCGTGCAGGGCAACATCCGTGTGGCGGCCGCCTCGCGCAAGTCCTTCGGCGATTCGCTGCGGATCGCCTACCGGGCCGGGACGATTACCGGCATGTTGACCGACGGCCTCGGCCTCTTGGGCGGAACCCTGATCTTCATCGCCCTCGGCATCGCCGCCCCAGACGCCCTGCTGGGCTTCGGTTTTGGCGGCACGCTGCTGGCCCTGTTCATGCGCGTCGGCGGCGGCATTTTCACCAAAGCTGCGGATGTGGGCGCGGACCTGGTCGGCAAGGTCGAAGCCGGCATCCCGGAGGACGACCCCCGCAACCCGGCCGTGATCGCCGACCTGGTCGGCGACAACGTGGGCGACTGCGCCGGCATGGCGGCAGACATCTTCGAGTCTTATGAAGTGACCATCGTCTCCGGCTTGATCCTGGGCCTGGCCCTCTACCACGCCACCGGCCGCCTCGAATGGATCATCTACCCGCTCATCGTGCGCGGCATCGGCGTCCTCTCGTCCATCATCGGCACCTACGCCGTAAAAGGCGGGCAAGGCAAGAGCGGCGACGCCATGGCTGCCATTTTCCGAGGCTTCCTGTCCTCGGCGGCGATTTCTGCGGCGCTTTTCTTTATTGCAGGTTTCTTCTACCTAAACAATGCCGCAATGGACAATTGGGGCGGCTGGTGGCGTGTCCCAACGGTGGTGGCGGTCGGCGTTTTGCTGGCTATCCTGATTGATCGGCTGACGGAATACTTTACCGGCACGCACGGCAAACCGGTCAAGGAGATCAAAAAAGCCGCCAATACCGGCCCGGCGACCCTGATCCTGCAAGGGATTTCAGCAGGATTCGAATCCTCGGTCTGGTCGGTGATCGTGATCGCCCTGACCATTGTGGCCTCCATCTTCATTATGGGGACCGTGCCTGGATTAAGCCCCACCGAGAAAGTCAATTTTGTGCTTTACGGCGTGGCGATGACCGGCATCGGCATGTTGACCCTGACCGGCAACAACGTGGCGATGGACTCCTTCGGCCCGATCGCCGACAACGCCAACGGAATCGGCGAAATGTCCTGGTCCGGCATGGAAGACAAAGAGACCCGGGACGCCCAGCAGATCATGGCCGACCTGGATGCGGTCGGCAACACGACCAAAGCGATTACCAAAGGCGTGGCGATCGGTTCGGCGGTCATCGCGGCCGTTTCGCTGTTCGGCTCGTTCATCGTGGACGTGGGCCGGGTTGACCCGACCGCCCTCGCCGGCGGGATCCGGGTGGACATCCCGCAGGTGTTCGTCGGCATGTTGATCGGCGGAGCGCTGCCCTGGCTGTTCTCCTCGTTCGCCATCCAGGCCGTCAGCCGCGCCGCAGCCCTGATCGTCGAAGAAGCCCGCCGCCAGTTCAAGGCCGGTGTGCTCGAAGGCAAAGTCAAACCTGATTACGCCAAGGCCGTCTCCATCTCCACCACCGCGGCCCAGAAAGAACTTGTCGGCCTGGCGCTGCTCGGCATCGTCACCCCGATCGCGGTCGGCCTGATGCTGCAAGTCGAAGCCCTGGGCGGTTTCCTGGCGGGCATCATCGTCTCCGGCCAGTTGCTGGCGGTCTTCCTCAACAACTCCGGCGGCGCCTGGGACAATGCCAAGAAACTCGTCGAAGACGAACCAAAGGACCCGGCCAATAACACCGGCAAAGGCTCCGAACGCCACAAAGCCGCCGTAGTGGGTGATACCGTCGGCGATCCCTTCAAGGATACGGCTGGCCCGGCTCTCAACCCGATGATCAAAGTGGTCAACCTGGTGGCTTTGCTCGTGGCCCCCATCGTGGTGACTTACAAGGACATGGGCATCAGCGGCTGGCTGGTCGTGCTTGTCCTGGTCGGTGTGCTGGGTTGGGCAGTCGTCCGCTCGAAGGCTGAAGCGCCTGCCATCAAGTAAACTGATCAAATGCGAACCAAAACTCGGAGGCTTCAAACCCTCCGAGTTTTTTGTTCGACAAAGGTTTTACGGGCAGGTGATGGTGAAGGTCGAGCTGCTGGCTTTGAAATCCGCAGTGTAGACTTCGATGGCGTAATCGGCGCTCTCCCCGGAGACCAGGTCAATCGTCTCGGAATATTCAGCCGAGTTGGGGGGCAGGTCTGCCACGGTCACGCTATCGCGGATGACCCGGTAGCCGTCTTCGTTCGAGGCGGCATCCTTCCACTGGATGGTCACGTCCGTTTGCCCGGTGACGGCGTTGCAGAAAAAGTCCCATTTTTGGATGATCGGGGCCTGGGGCGGGATGCCCGTCGAAGTGGGCGGGGGCGTGACCGAGGCCACTGCCCAGAAACTGCCGACCGGCGTGGCGAACTCGGCGTATAGCCAGCAGTTGCCGTAATCCGTCTTGACCAGCCAGTACTGCGGCGGGTAAGCGCCCAGGATTTCGACCTGTTCGCCGGGACTGATGACGACCACCAACTGATAGTTGACTCCGGGTCCGCTGCGACAGTTGGTCCGCTCCGAGACGCCGACCATCGGCACCGAGTACGTGGGCGTGATCGTGGCCTCCGGCGGCGCGCCGGTGGCGGACGGGGTGACGCTGGCCTGGGGTGGGGGCGAGTTGCGCGGGATGGGCGTGGGCGTCCCGGCCAGCAGCGTCATCGCCGCAGAGGTGGCCGCCCCGTCACTGACGCCGGGAGCGGGGTTTACCGGCATATTGCAGGCCGATTGGACCAAAACGATGAGGGCAAAGAACGCGAAGAATTTTCGAAATCGCATTGGATCACCTCGGGTGTAGTCTGAATTCGGGAACCTGCCCTGATTGTAACCGCTCATCCTGCCCGGCGGCAAACGAAGACCCCCTGACGCAAGTGTCAGATTGGAGTGCGGACTTAAGTCCGCACTTATGTCCGCACTCCAGTACTGGTTATTTTGCCAGCGCCGCGGCGACCCGCATCAGCCGGGTGCGGGCCTCGTCGGCGACGGAGGCAAGCACCGGGTCCGAGGCGAACTCGCCGACGCCCAGCATCATGGCCGGGTCGGCAATGCGGATGATCGTCCCGCTGACCGGCGCGGCCTCCACCGTCACATTGCAGGGCAGCATCAGTCCGACTTCGGCGTTGTGGCTGAGGGCCTGGTGCGCCAGCGGCGGGTTGCACACACCCAGGATGGCGTAAGGCCGGAACTCCTCGCCGAGTTTTTCCTTGAGCGTGGCGCGCACGTCAATGGTGGTCATCACGCCGAACCCCTCGGTCTTCAGGGCGGTGGTCAGGGTTTCCAGGGCCTGTTGGTAAGGCTGGTCGAGTTTTACTTCAAATCCCGGTTTCGAGGACATCATATCTCCTGTTCGAGCAGAGTTGTCTTTGAGATGCAGGGCCGGGCGAAAAGTCGCGGTTGGAGGATCAGAACTGGAAACCCGGGAAAAACTGTTCGAGAAAACGTAAAAACTCGGGGTCGAAGCCGTTCCCGCCCAGGAAGTGGGGCGCGAGCGCCAGCCCGCCGACGGCAGCATACCCTGAAACTGCCAGGCCGCCCAGGGCAAGGAAAAGCCCGATTGCGCCGCCTCCCAGGGCAATGCCCCCAAGCGCCAGGCCGCCGAAAGCCAGCAGCCCCAGGCTCAGCCCGCCGAAAGCGACGCCGCCAACCGCCAATCCGCCGGTGGCCAGCACCACCCCGAACGCCATGTTGCCGATGGCGATGATACCCTTGGCCACACGCGGTCGCATGGTCTGGGGATCGTAGCCATACGCAATGTGGACCAGGGGCAGGCCGAAAACTTCCGTTTCGGATTTGTATTCGTAATTTTGGTAGCCATAGCCGTACATCATCGGGCCTGCCGCCATATTGGCCGCCCGCCCATCTAGCCATTCGCCGCAATACCGGCATTTGACGGCATCCGATTGGATCTCTTCAGCGCAATAGGGACATTTTTTCATATTTGGCTCCTCGTTCAATGCGGCTCAACAAAACGTGAAAACAGTAATCCATCTGTATCGAAAGTGGAAGTCCGCCCGTCCCGCACCAGTTCGGCCATCAGTTGCCCGGCGGCCGGGGCCTGGATGATGCCCATCCCGCCCCAGCCGCAGTTGAGCAGCAACCCGTCCAGGCCGGGGAGGCGGCCAAAGATCGGGCGGCCGTCCGCCGTCAACGGGCGCACCCCCGACCAGGCTGTCAGCAGGGAGGCCTTCTCCAGCACCGGGACGCGGTGGACGGCGTGATCTACGATTTTGTTGACCATTTCACTGTCAAGGGCCGCTTCGGGAGATTTGGCCGGGACGTTGCCCATGCCCATCAGCACCCCGCCGGTTTCGGGACGGAAGTACCACTCGACCGTTTCATCCTCGACGAAGGGCCTGTCTGCCGGGATGTCGGGCAGCGGCCCGGTCATGACGATGGTCCGCGTCCGGTTCGTCAGCGGAATCTCGACCCCGGCCCAGCGTCCGATCTCCGCCGCCCACGGCCCGGCCGCGTTGACCACGGTTGAGGTCCCGATAAATCCGCTGCCGGTCTCGACCCCGGTCACGCGCCCGGCTTCGATCCGCAGGCCGGTGGCTTTTTCGCCCTGGCGGAAGGTCACGCCCATTCCCGCGGCTTTTTTGACGTAGCCCCACATGATCATGTGCGGGTCGAACGGACCGTCGTCGGGGCCGAAGGTGCCGAGTTCGATGTCGCCGGTGTTGAGTTCGGGGTAGCGGTATTTCACTTCGTCCGGGGTCAGCAGCTCGGTCGGGATGCCGAGCGACTGCAACCCCTCGGCATGACGGCGGAGGTTGGCTGCCGCCTCCCCGGCCGCGACCGAGATCCAGCCCGTCTTGCGGAAATCAATCGGCGAGCCTAACTCCGCCTCGAAATCCATGTAACGCCCATAAGAATATTGGGCCATGCGGGCCAGCAGCGGGTCGCGCCCGAACTGCATACTCAGCATCGAAGCGGACTTGCTCGACGTGCCCGCCCCGACCTGGTCCATTTCGAACACAGTCACGTCCGTGATCCCGGCTTTGGCGAGGTGGTAGGCCGTGCTGCATCCGATCACCCCGGCCCCGATGATGACGATTTCTGCGGTGGGTTCCATAATCGTTCCGATCTTCTAACGCGAATTGCGCCAATCGGCTAATTGCGCGAACAAATTTATAAAATTCGTGTCATTCGCGCATTCGCGTTAGGGTTTGGCAAGGCTCTCGGCGATGAACTGTTGCCAGACGGGGTAATCCGCCGGGTCCCAGATTTTATGCAGCGGCTCGAAGGCTTTTTCCCGCTCCCAGCCCTGGCAGATGACCCGCCACAACGCCACGAAACACGACACCCGGTAATTGAGCGCGCAATGGACCAGGACCTTCTGCTCCCGGCGGGCGTCCATCTCGTCCATGAAGCGCTGCAAATCATCCGGTTTGGGCGCATCCCAACGGACCGGGATGTGGACGTGTTCCATCCCCAGCGAGCGGACCAGCCCCGGCTCGTCGGCCAGGGCGTTGCCGGACGTAGCCAGCGCCAGGTTGATGACCGCCTGCACCCCGGCCTGCGCCGCATCCCGGAACTGGGATTCGGTCGGCTGGCCGCCGGTGAGCAGGGTATCGGTCAGGGGGACGAAGTTGATAATGTCATTCAGCATCATTTCACCCGCTCCACCCGCCCGCCGGTGATCTGCGCCAGCAAATCCGGGGTGAGTTCGAAGACCGCATTCGGCGTCCCGGCCGCGGCCCAAACCGTCACGTACTGGAGCAGGTCTTCGTCCAGGTAGGTTTCCATGGGCCGGGCATGGCCGACCGGCGGGACGCCGCCGATGGCGTAGCCGGTCGCCTCGCGCACGAAATCCGCCTCGGCCCGGATGATCTTCTCACCCGCAAACTCGCTGATGCGCTTCTCGTCCACCCGGTTGGCCCCGCTGGTCAGCACCAGGATCGGCTTGCCGCTTTCTTTCCCTCTGAAGATCAGCGATTTGACGATCTGCCCCAGCTCGCTGCCGACCCGGTCGGCGGCTTCCTGGGCGGTGCGGGTGCTCTCGCTGAACTCGATCACGTTCGAGTGGCAGCCGAGTTTTGCGAGCATGTCCTGGACTTTTTGGGCGGTGGGGCTGAGCGGCATGGTCTCTCCTTTGAAAATAAGCCCAAGTTTATCATGGCAGGCGGGCCGCCGCCACACCCACCGGCAGCCCCCACATCGCTTCGACTTCCAGCTTTTCCACCCGGAACCCGGCCGCTTCCAGCGTCTCACCAACCCGGATCGGGCGGCAGTCCAGCGTGCCCGGCCAGCGGTCGTGCCCCCATTCGTACAGGCGGCAGGCCAGCGCCTCGGATTTTTGCAGGGCCACCACGCCGATCCGTCCGCCGGGTTTCAGGGCGCGGCGGCATTCCAGCAGCAGGCTTTCGGGTGCGGGGAACAGTTCCAGCGTAAAACTCAAGAAAATGGCATCGAACGACTTACCCCTGAACGGCAGTTTCAACGCGTCAGCCTGGATCAGGGGGATTCCCGCCCCTGCAACCCTGTTCCGCGCCACGCGCAGCATTCCCGCCGACAGGTCAACCCCCACGCTCAACCCTGGACCGGCGGCCTGTTTCAGCCACGACAGGGCGTGACCGGTCCCGCAGCCGATCTCGATCACCCGCTCGCCGGGTTGCACCCGCAACAGGCGGACGCCCGCAGCGGTGAACTTCTTCTCGCTCCCGGCGAACAGGTCGTACCAGCGCGCCAGGCGGTCATAGTTGGCTTGAACCTGTTCCTTCATGGTTTGGAATTGCTCTCTCTTCTTGGCCTTATTCTTTGTGGGTGTGTTTCAAATGAGTTGAAGGAGGGAACGTCCCGAAGGTTCTTTTGAGAGACCTTGCCCGTCCTTTAAACCTTCGGGACGGTTGTTTCAACTGAAATGGAACACACCCTTATCCTTTGAGCAGGATCCCGCCAAAGGGCGGCAGGCTGACCTGAACCTGATCGGCGGATGCCTGCGCTTTGCAATCGGGACTGGTCGCTACAACCGGGGTCGTTTCCGCTATCTCCAGCGACAGCTCGACCGGTTGATCGGACAGGTTCAGCACGCTGACCAGGCTGCCGGAGGCGTCGCGGCGGCGATAGGCGAGGCAGCGCCCCTCGGCCAGGACCGTTTCCCGGGTCCCGCCCCGCAGCGCCGGGTTTTCCTTGCGGACCCGGCTCAGGGCGGCGTAGAAGTCATATAAAGCGGTATCCTGCCCTTCATCCCAGATCATCGGCAGGCGGGCTTCCTCGTGGATGGCGCGTCCGTGCTGGCGCATGTCGCGTTCCTGCGAGAGTCCGATTTCCGTGCCGTAGTAGATGATCGGCGCGCCGCTGAGGGTGAACTGGCACAGGGCGGCCAGTTTGAGTTTCCGTTTGTCGTTGCCCGCCACCCACAGGAAGCGGTTCATGTCGTGGTTGTCGAGGAAGGACGGGCGGGTGAAATCCGCCGGGAAGTAGGCTTCGTGGCGGTCGAGGAAATCCGCGAAGCGGCGGGCATCCCACTCGCCGTAGGCGAAGGTTTGGCGCATGGCTTCGAGCAGGATGAAATCGAGGGTGCCGTCCATGCCGCCCTGGAAGGCGAGCTGCGAATCGGGCGGGTCAATCGCTTCGCCGAAGGTCCAGCAATCGGGCCTGGCGGTGCGGGTGGCGCGGCGGAACTCGGCGTAGAAATCGGGCGTGGGGCCGATGCAGTAGTCCACCCGGAAGCCGTCCACGCCGAAATCGAGCCAGTAGCGGGCCGCGTCGAGGACGTGCTGGCGGGCCGGGGCGTGGCGCAGATTGATCTGCGGCAGTTGCCTGACGTTGAAGAAGGTCTTGTAGTCGTCCGGCCATTTGTCGAAGGTGTACCAGCCGGCGTAGGGGCTGTTGGCGTCCTTGACGGCTTCGACGAACGTCGGGTGCTGGTTCGACCAGTGGTTCGGTACGAAATCCATGATGAAGCGGATGCCGCGGGCGTGGGCTTCATCGAGCAGTTCCTTGAAATCTTCTTTCGTGCCCAGGCGCGGGTTGACTTCGAAGAAGCTGGTGGCGTCGTAGTGGTGGTAGCTGGGGCTGGGGAAGACCGGGGTCAGCCACAGGCAGTTGACGCCCAGCCCGGCGATGTAGTCCAGTTTTTGGGTGATGCCGCGCAGTGTGCCGTTGCACTTGAGCGAGGGCTTCGGCTCGATTTGCGGGAAATCCGGGGCGGGCGAGAAGAAGCGGTCGGCGAAGACCTGGTAAATGACGGCCTCCTGCGCCCAGGCGGGCGGCGGATCGTCGTCCACGTAATAGGCGTAGTAGGCGCCCTCGTCGGCCAGGGTTTCCGCGCCGTTGCCGCCGGCTGCCAGCCGGTAGCGGACGACCGTCCCGGCGGGCTGGTCGGGCAGTTCGCCCCTAAAGCGGCGGACGTAGCCCCAGAGCAGGGTGTCCCATTCGGGAGGCAGGGGTTCGAGTTCGACGGCGAACCCGTTCGAGGCAAGGCCGTTTTCCCCGGCGGGATCGCTGCCGTCGGTGGTGATATAGGCCCAGGCGCGGGGGTGGGGATGGGTCGGCCCGATGGTCAGGTCCACCCAGACCGGGTGACCCGGCTGAGGGTCCCGCGGGAGGCGCTGGTGGTTGTGAGTCACGCCGCCGCGGCGGGCGCGTAACTGGGCGAGGCGTGAGTCGTCAGAAGAAAGGGAACCGAAAATGAAATCGTCCATAGTATTCCTTTGCGCGAGTGCGTCGCACCTGACCCCTAGGCTGTTCCCCATTAAACGAGATTGCCTTCGCCTGACAATGATCCCGTTTGGTCAGGTGCGACGCACCCTCTGGTCTAGGGAGTAAGTTGGAGGATGAGCACGCCGTAGGCCGGGATTTCCGCCAGGGGCGTATAGTCGTCGAAGCCGCCTTGGGCGTTGGCCGTGAGCGGGGCGAGGGTCAGGCCGTCTAGCAGCGAGGCGGCCTGGTATGTGCCGGCCAGCGGACCGGTGGAGAGGGTAATGGTGTAATTGGTGATTGGGCTGTCGTCCACGTTGAGGATGACCAGTATCTTTTCGTCGCCGCTGGAGCGCAGGTAGGCCACCAGTTTGGACGAATTTGACTCAGCCACGAGGGTTTTGCCGCCATGCAGGGCCGGGTGGTCGTTGCGGAGGGTGATCAGGGCGCGGTAATGCTCCAGCAGGGAGGCGGAGTCGCCGGTCTGGGCGGCGGCGTTGACCTGGGGGTAGTCGGCGTTGATGGCCCGCCAGGGCGCGCCGCTGGTGAAGCCCGCCCCCTCGGCGGCGTCCCATTGCATCGGGGTGCGGATGTTTTCATCAGGTTTCGTGCCGCTCATCCCGATCTCTTCGCCGTAGTAGATGAATGGGATGCCCGGCGCGGTCAGCAGGATGGCCGCAGCGAGTTTCGCCCTCTGCGCTTTGTCGGTGACGAAGGCGTTCATGACGCGGGGCATGTCGTGGTTGGTCAGGAAATTGGCGTTGTCCTGTTGGGGGAAGTCTCGGATGGTGGTTTGCAGGACGAAACGCAGCGAGGTGTTGGTACTCGTGGTCAGCGCATTCAAGGTGGCATCCGACAAGTCGAAGTTGAAGGCCGCGTCCAGTTCGGTGTCGGTGTTGACGTACTCCTTCACGTTGGCGTTGTCGGTCCAAGCCTCGCCGACGGTGAAGGCCTGCGGGTCGAGCGAGCGGTAGTACGCGCCCCACTCGGCCAGGAAGCTGTGGTTGGCGTCGGAATCGGCCAGCCGGTCGCCTTCCACGAGGTAGCGCACCGCGTCCAGGCGGAAACCGTCCACGCCCGCATCCAGCCAGAATTTGGTAATCTTTTTGGCTTCCTCCCGCACGGCAGGGTTGGCGTAGTTCAGGTCGGGCATCTGGTCCCAGAAGATGGCGTAGTAGTATTGCCCGCTGCCGGCCCGGTACCAGGCCGTCTGTCCCCAGGGGCCGGGCGTCCCGGGGTCGGTCTCGCTCCAGACGTACCAGTCGCGATATTGGCTGCCCGGCGTGAGCGCCGACTGAAACCAGGGATGCCGGGCGCTGGTGTGGTTGAGCACCAGGTCAATGATGATCTTGATGTCGCGCTGGTGGGCCTCGTCGAGCAGGCGCTCGAAATCCTCCAGCGTGCCGTAATCCGGGTTGACGGCGTAGTAGTCGGTCACATCGTAGCCGTGGTACGACGGCGAGGGGTTGACCGGCATGAGCCACAGGCCGCGGATGCCCAGGTCTTGCAAATAATCCAGTTTTTCGGTGATACCGTTGAAATCGCCGATGCCGTCGCCGTCG
Source organism: Anaerolineales bacterium UBA5796 (assembly GCA_002418215.1). Classification (GTDB taxonomy): domain Bacteria; phylum Chloroflexota; class Anaerolineae; order Anaerolineales; family Villigracilaceae; genus UBA5796. Next base: position 107 of record DIDQ01000030.1, on the reverse strand, counting down.
CTGTCACGGAAAGAACGCACAAAAATCTCGTAGAAGACCGCATCGTTCCACCAGGGGCCGGCCGGGGCGGGAGCGGCGGTCGGCGTAAGGGTGGGCGGGACGACCGT
>DIDQ01000020.1:70454-75278 GCA_002418215.1 Anaerolineales bacterium UBA5796 | reverse complement strand
GGGGGAGGGTCGGGGTGGGGGTGGGGTGGGAAAATAAAGCTTATGCAACCCCAAACAGGCGGGCCAAAATCGCCTTTTGGGCGTGCAGGCGGTTGTGGGCCTGCGGGAAAATACGGGAATGCGACCCGTCGGCGATCTCGTCGGTCAGCTCCTGGTTGCGATGGGCCGGGAGGCAGTGCATCACGATCGCGTCCTTATCGGCCTCGGCTACCAGCCCGGCGTTGACCTGGTAGGGCGGGAAGACCTTCTCGCGTTTGGCGGTCTCCTCTTCCTGGCCCATGCTGGTCCAGGTGTCGGTGTAGATGACGTGAGCACCCTTGACGGCCTCATGCGGGTCGCGCAGGAAGGCCAGCTTCGAGCCGGTTTCGGCGGCAACCTGACGGGCGATCTCGACCGCTTTAGGTTTGATGTCGTAATCTTCGGGGCTGGCAATCGTAAAATTCCAGCCCAGTTTGACCGAGACGTGCATGAGCGAGACGGCCACATTGTTGCCGTCGCCGATGTAGGTCACATTCAGGCCTTTGGCTTTGCCGAACTCCTCCTGGATGGTCTGGGCGTCGGCCATCGCCTGGCAGGGATGGTTGTAGTCGCTCAAGCCGTTGACCACCGGGATGCTTGACCATTTCGCCAGTTCGAGGACGTGCTCATGGTCGAAGACGCGGGCCATCAAGGCCTGGACGTAGCCTTCCATGACCCGGGCGATGTCCGCGATGGATTCGCGCTTGCCCAGCCCGATCTCCGCCGGGGACAGGTAGAGGGCGTCTCCGCCCATGTGGCGCATTGCCATATCGAACGAGACCCGCGTCCGCAGGCTGGGTTTCTGGAAGATCATCGCCAGCACTTTACCCTTGAACAGCGGCGGGTTGCCGCCGGCAAAATGCTCCTTTTTCAGCGTGATCGCCAGGTCGAGTAAATCCTGTATCTCCTGGGAAGTGAGATCGGAAACAGCCAAAAAATCTTTTTTCATTGAGTTCTCCTGGGTAATATCTCGAACGTGAATTGTATCACGAGCAAAAGAGGCCTTTACTCGCGGTACTTCCGCCAGTAACGCAGCAACCCGTCGGCAGACATGCCGCTCGGGTTGGCAACTTCGAAGGTGTTGATCACGCTTTCGGGGAGTCCCGATGCGGCGGCCTGTTGGCGGTACCAGGCCAGCAGGTCGTCACGGAACGTTTCGGCCGCGGGCGCGTTGACCATCCGGTTGGTCATCCAACTCTCGATTGAATCAAGGAGTTTCTCTGCCGTCGCCAGGTGCCAGTCCACATCTTCGAAGATGCCGAAATGGGTTGGAGCGATGCGGTCGAAAGACAGCATCCGCAGGCGCTGGAGGCTGCGCCGCCACTTTTCGAGATGCAGTTCCGGCGGCGGCATGGGCAGGCGGATGAACGGCGGGCCGGGGATGCGTACCCCGCCAATGTCGCCGGTGAAGCAAACGTCATCCAGCAGGTAGGCGTAATGATGCTCGGCGTGGCCGGGGGTATCCAGCGCCACGAAACGCAGGTTTCCGACCACGATCTCCTCGGTATCCTGCACAACCGTCACCTTCTCCGCCGGGACGGGGATGGTTTCACCCCACAGTTCGGCCATCATGTCGCCGTAGATGCGCCCGGCGCTGGTGAGCAGCTTTTCCGGGTCTACCAGGTGCGGCGCGCCGACCGGGTGGACGAAGACCTGCGCCCCGGCCTGCGCCAGCCAGCCCGCCGCCCCGGAGTGATCCAGGTGGATATGGGTGACCAGCACGTGGGTGACATCCTTCAAGGTCATGCCCAATTCTTCCAGAGCAGCTTTGAGAGTCTCCAATGTGCTTGCCGGGCCTGATTCGACCAGCACCGCTCCGCTGGAATGTTCCAGCAGGTAGGCGGCAATCGCTTCGGGCTTGCCCCGGAAGTTCAAGTCCAGTGTCTGTACCTGGGTCTTTGCCATGTATTCATCTCCTGAGAAGGATATTCCGCAGCGAACTGCGCCAGCGATGTGGACAAATCCACGTTGTTATTTACTTGCCAGACCGGAACCTTCAATCGTTGCAGCGATTCCACCAGAGCCATGCCTCCTGACGGCCCTCCGAAAGTTTCAGCCATGAGCATTACCACCACCGGGTGCAGGTTGCGGCGCTGCAACTCGCGCACCGCCAGCATCAGGTCTGGCCGGGTCGTGGGTGTGATCAACACGGCGCTGCTGCCGCGCGGCAGCAGCCGGGCCTGGGCGGCCACCAGGGCGCTGATCGAAAGCGAATTTCCCGGCTGCAAATAAGCCAGGGTTTCCAAAATCTTCACTTCCTGGCGCTCACTGCGGTCAGCGGGCAAGACCGTGAACGTCCGCCCGGCAGTGACGAAGCCCACCGCCTGGCGGCCCTGCAAATAATAACGGGCCAGGGAGGCCGCAATCGAGACCCCATATTCCATGGTGGATGGCGGCAGTCTAAATTTGGGACGACGCCCAAGCACCCAATCCGTGGAAGCGGGGAGCTGCTCCTGTTGGGGGCGTTCAGCCTGGACCACGGCCTGCGCGTCCAGGAACAGCCATACTTCCGTCTGGGGGTCCTGCTCGAACTCCTTGACCATCAGTTTATCCCGCCGCACGGTGGTGGGCCAGTGGATGCGCTTAAGCGGGTCGCCGGGAGCGTACTCACGCACCCCGGCCGCGTGGGGGGTTACATCCAGGGCTTTTTCACGGATAGCGCGTCCGCCGGAGAGCAGGCCGGGCGGGGCCGGGAAGGAAACGACGTCTATCATGTGAGGGAAGACAACCAGCGATTCGTCAGCCGGGATGAGTTTCTCGTTCAGGAACAGGCCGAAAGGGTCGCCTGATACGAGCCGGGTTGGGCCAAGCTGGTGGCCGCCGCGCCTCATCAGCCAGGTACGCGCCTGGTAGGTCCGCACCTGGCGTCCGCCGATATTGGTCAACAGCCGCGAATGGGAGGCAGCCGGGATGGTCGGGTTCCGGGGCAGCGAGGACTCATCCCGCACTTCGAGCCAGAGCCGCCACATACGGCTGTCATTGGATATTTCGAAATATTCCTCGAACGTGTCTCCCACCTGGGCGCGCGGGGTGCGGGTCTGCCGCGTGACGCGGACCTTGCGCAACGCGAACCCGGACCATACCCGCGCAATGATAAGCACCAACAATGAAATATACAACAGGCGCAGGTAAACTACCTTGTTCGAAACAAGGGTGCCTGCCAACCCCACGACCAGCAGGATGCCGATCAAGATCCGTGAATGTTTCATGCCTGGAGCGCAGATGCGGGCGGTTCGAAATCGCTGCCGGGGACGGGCGCAGCCAGCATCACCTCCTGCACCACGCGCTCGGCGCTCAATTCACGCAGGCGGGCTGCCGGGTCTATGATCAGGCGGTGCGATAATACCGGCAGGGCCATGGCTTTGACATCATCGGGAACCACGTAACTGCGCCCCTGCAAGGCGGCTTTGGCCTGGCTGGCCCTGAACAAGGCAATGCTGCCGCGCGGGCTGGCGCCCAGGTATACATCGGTGCTGGCGCGGGTGCGGCTGGTCAGTTCCACGATGTAGCGTTTGACCGGTTCGGAGACGTACATCGCACGCACCGCATTCGAGGCTGCGAGGACTTCATCCGAACTGATAACGGCTTCGAGCGTTTCTAGCGGATGCCGGAGCTGCTGCCCCTCCAGGACGTTGATCTCATCTGCCAGGCTGGGGTACCCCAACCGGACCCGGAGCAGGAACCGGTCCAGTTGCGCTTCGGGCAGCGGAAAGGTCCCCTCGTACTCGATCGGGTTCTGCGTTGCCAGCACCATGAACGGACGCGGCAGTTGGTGCGTCGCCCCATCCACGGTGATCTGGCGTTCCTCCATCGCTTCCAACAACGCCGCCTGGGTCTTGGGCGTAGCCCGGTTGATCTCGTCCCCCAGGATGATCTGGCCCACGATCGGACCGGGGCGGAACTCGAACTCGCGCTTTTCCTGGTTGTAAATGGAGACGCCGGTCACGTCGCTGGGGAGCATATCCGGCGTGAACTGGATGCGGTTGAAGGTGCAGCCCAGAGATTTGGCCAGGCTGCGGGCCAGGACGGTTTTCCCCACCCCGGGCACGTCCTCGATCAAGACGTGACCCTGGCACAACAGTCCAATCACGGTCAATTCGATGGCCTGGCGTTTACCCAGCACCACTTTTTCCAGGTTGGCGATCAACCGATCGCCAAAGGCTTGAATGTCTGTCATAGGGTTCCTTTCCAGAGGGAATTGCCCTGATTGTAAGTGCTTTAATCAGGATGGGCAAGTGCGCCTAATATTTTCGAGTATAATCGCCCCTGCCCGATCGCCCGCGTAGCTCAATGGACAGAGCGCCTGACTTCGAATCAGTAGGTTGGGGGTTCGAATCCCTCCGCGGGTACCAAAAATGCCCTCGCCTTGCGGTGAGGGCATTTTACGTTAAAGGCGCTTGCCGCCATTTTGTGAAAGGTTTGCAACAAACCTGTGACTCCCCTGCAAAAAGGTCAAGACCTTTAACGCTAAGACGCCGAGCCGCAAAGTCGCCAAGTTTTGTAAATTAAATTTGCGCAAATCGCCGTTTACAAGCGAAAAAGTACGTTTTTGGGATCAAAAACAGGTTTTCTTTGCGCCTTGGTAACGTGGCGACTTTGCGTTAAGGTTTTTGCAGTAGAGTCAGCTATATAATAGACTTTGTTGGTAATTGCAAAAACGTCCCGATCAGAGAGTGTTTGAAACCTTATCCCCAAGCTACCAGGTCGCGAAGTCACAAATATTTTCCCTTTTGAGTCTTCGTGTCTTCGTGGTGAAAATGCAGACTTTTCAAACACTTTCTCAGAAAACCCTTCGGCAAGCTCAGG
>DIDQ01000020.1:0-70441 GCA_002418215.1 Anaerolineales bacterium UBA5796 | reverse complement strand
TCAGGGCAGGCTCCTTCGGGACGGTGCTCACAGATTATTAGCGATAATGTCCAATGGCAGTACCACCCAGCCGCAAGGAGGTTCCCATGAGCGCCCCGCTGCGCATCCAGGTCTTCGTCAGCCGCGAACAGGAGGGGCAGTACTTGACCGTCCCGTTCGTCATGCCGCCCAAAGTCGAATCCCTTTCCCTCACCTGCCAATACGAACGCCGCGCCGGGACCGGAAGCGGCGGGTTTACCCCCCGGCAGGAGATCAACATCATTGACCTGGGACTGATCGCCCCGGATGGGACCCAGGTGGGAGCCTCCGGTTCGGACAAGGACAGCTTCCAGGTCAGCGAGACGGAGGCCACGCCCGGGTACCGGACCTGCCGCCTGGTCCCCGGCGAATGGCGAATCCTGCTTGGGGCCTACAAAATCGCCCCCGAAGGGGTCGCCGTCGCTTACGAATTGACCTTCACCCACAAGCGCCTGCGCCTGCTCAAGGGCGACCTGCACACCCACACCCTGGCCTCGGACGGCGTTTTGACCCTGGACGAACTGGGCCGCCACGCCCTGCGCCACGGGCTGGACTTCCTGGCTGTCACCGACCACAACCAGATGGTCCCGACCGACGCCCTGCCCCGCCTCCCCGGCCTGACGATGATCCCCGGTATCGAGTGGACCCACTACAAAGGCCACGCCAATTTTACGGGCGTGGATGCGCCCTACGACGGCTCGTTCATGGCGAACACGTTCGAAGAAGTGCAGGCGCGCTTCGCCTCAGCCCGCCAGCGCGGCGCGCTCATCACCCTCAACCACCCATTCGACGAAGGCTGCCCGTTCACTTTCGACATGGAGTCCCTGCCCTTCGACTGCCTCGAAATCTGGAACGGGCCGATGCGCATGTCCAACATGCAGGCGATTGCCCTATGGCACAGTTTTCTCGCCGCCGGGAAGAAAATCCCCGTCTGCGGCGGGAGCGATTACCATCGCAGCCAGCTCTTCCTCTTCCCTGGCGGGCCGACCACCTGCGTCTACGCCATGTCGGCCGGCGTATCCGACATCCTGGCGGCGCTGCGCCAAGGACACGCCTATGTCGTCTACGCCCCCGGCGGCCCCACGCTGGAGCTGACCGCCGGGGAGTCCCTCATGGGCGACAGCGTCCCGTTCTCCACCGTCAAGGAATTGGAAATCACGGTCAACGGCTTGCGCGCCGGGGATGTCGTCCAGGTGGTCACCGCCCAGGGCGGAACCCCGCTCTTGAAAGCGGAAAACGATGGGAATTTCCGGGGCCATTACCGCATGGATTCCCCCGGATTTGCCAGGATCGAAGTCTTGCGCGAATTCATCCCCGGCATTCCGATGCTCCCGGCGCTGGTCTCCAACCCGGTCTATTTCGATACACAGAACCGGGCCTCCCGGCTCATTTAACCAGTCCCATCCGAATGGCTGCCAGGGCAGCCTGCGCCCGGTTGGGTTGTTTCATTTTTTCGAGGATATTCTTGGCGTGGCTCCGCACGGTCTCATCGCTAACGCTTAATTCGTGAGCGATTTGTTTGTAAGTGTTCGGGGTAGCCATCCATTCGAGGATTTCAAGTTCCCGGGGGGTCAGTGCGACGGCTGGTACCGGCTGCGAATGGACCTTCGAAATAATTTTTTTCATCACATCCGGGTGCAGGTAGGCCTCCCCGCGCATCACTGCGTGGACGGCACGCACCAGTTCATCCGGTTCGATTTTTTTCAGGACATACCCCTCGATCCCCGCCGCGACCAGGTCGTAGACCCGGTCGTCCACTTCGGTGCCGGTCAACATCATGATCTTGATCCCCGGTCTGGATTCGCGCAGGGCGAGCGCCATCTCCTGCCCGTCCATTTCGGGCATGACCAGGTCAACCAGGACGATATCCGGATCAAGGCTTAGCGCGGCCTCCAGGCCGATTGCCCCGGTCGCCGCCTCGCCGACGACCTCCAGGCCCGGCTCCAGGCGAAGGACCATCGCCAGTCCCTTGCGGACTACGGCGTGGTCGTCCACGATCAGGATGCGGATCGGATCAGGCATGGACATCCCTCCAGTCTTGCGCGATTGCGCCGATAATATGCCAGGCTACCATCTCATTTTTTCCTTTAGTTTCGAGTATGCCCCAGGGTCGGCAGCAGGAATCGTTCCATAAACCGGCGTTCACCGGTTCAGACGCGGGCCGTGCCAGTGGATGGGAAGGGTGATGGCGATGCGCGTCCCCGCATTCGGCTGGCTGGCGATCTCGCATTCCCCGCCCATGGTTTTTGCCCGCTCCTGGATGCCGCGCAGGCCGAAATGCTCGCGGTTGACGCCGCGCGAGAGCGCCATGGCCGGGTCGAACCCGCGCCCCTCGTCGGTGACGGCCAGGTAAACGGCGTCGTCCGAAACGGTCAGGTTTAGGCGCGCCGAATTCGCACCGGAATGCCGGGCCGAATTTGCCAGGGCCTCCTGCGCCATACGGTAAACCGTCCGCCTCAGGCCTGGCGAGAGGGAGTTGAAATCGCCGGTATGGTTGAAAACGATGCTGAATGCCCGCGGGCGGCAGCAACTGTTGACGTAATTCGTGAGGTCGGCCATGAAAAGCTCGATGGTCAGGGCCGACGGCCACAGGTCGAAGATCGAGCGGCGGACTTCGTCGTGGGCGGTGTTGGCTAACGCGCGCAATTCGATCAACTCGTGCCTGACCTCCCCGGCCTGGTCCGGGAGCATTTTGATGCAGGCGTCGAGGGAATAGACGATGCCGAAGAGGGACTGGGCGACGGTATCGTGGATGTCGCTGGCGATCCGGTTGCGCTCGGTCTCGACGGCCAGCCGCCGGGCGCGGTCAATGCACAGGATGGTGGTCCCCAGCGCCAGGGCGGCCTGGTTCGCCACCGTCACCAGCGCGGATTCGCGCTCCTTCGTGAGTCCGGATTCTTCGACCAGCAAAACGCCGACGGGATGTTCCCTCAAATTGAGCGGGAGCACGAGCCACCTGCTCTGGTTGAGCCAGGCATCGAGCTGCGCGTCCCGGATGAGGAGCTGGTCTCCGGTCACGAAGGACTGGCGGTTGAGCACAGCCCGAACCACCTCCCCGTTTTCAGACTTGAGCGGAAGCGGTCGGGCCGCCGGAAAGGATGCTTCAGGCGGGTAGATGAGCCAGCCGCCGATCTCTTCGTGGCCGGGGTCCACCATCCCGACGACCGCTTTCGGGAAGCCGAGTTCCGTCGTGACCGCGCCCAAAACGCGTTCCTGGACCGAAAGCAGGTCCGGCGCGGCCTGCAACAATACCGTCAGATCGTGGATGATTTCGAGCTGGCGGTGTGCGGTTTGGAGATTTTCGTGCTTTTTGGCCAGCTCATCCCGGGCGGTGGCCAGCTCCTCGCGAGCCTGGTTGATGTCTTTCAACAGGATGGAAGGATAGGCAAAGAGGATCGGGATGAGCCAGATACCGGCCAGTTGCGAAATGAACTGGACAACATCGGCCTGCCCCCCAAAATAAAAGGCAGCCAGATAAAGCGGCGTGAAGATGACCGATGCGGTGAACGCCCCCCGCATCTGGAAGAAAAAAGCGCCAGCCAATAACGGATTGAGCGCGTAGAGGTAATACGGGCTGTTCATCCCGTCGCTGACCGAAAGAATGAACCCCGAAAAGAGCAGGTCAACGCCTAAAACGAGGGGGCGTTCCGCAACCTGCTTGTTGAGCGGGCGGTTGAAGACAGAAATGATGACATTGGCTGACAGGGCCAGCGCCAGCACCCAGAGCGGGGCGATCAAATAGGACGAAGTCCCCCGCCAGGCAAACACCGCCGGCAACAGGGATGCCCAGCGATAGAAGACCAGGAAAACAAAGGCGCGGTTGGTGCGGAAGACAGTTTCGAGGGTTTTTCGCATGGAACACATCCTGCTGCACAGGGAACAGTAACAATCCATAGCGATTATATCCGAATTGTGGCTCTCCCCCGCGCGGGGGAGGCAAAATTCCCCTGCGCATGGGATGGTAACAGACCGTCACCTTGATTATGATGCGGTCATCGCTAAGGAGGCTCCTTATGACAGATGTATTCAAGGAAGATCAGGTTTTGGATTGTTCCGGGATGTTGTGCCCGATGCCGGTGGTCAAGGCGACGAAAGCGATCAAGACCCTCGAAATCGGCCAGGTGCTGAAGATGATCGCCACCGATCCCGGCGCCCCGCCGGACATGGAGGCCTGGAGCCGCCAGACCGGTAACGAACTTCTCCGTTCCACCCAAGAGGACGGTAAGTTCGTGTTTTTTATCCGCCGCATGAAGTAACGATTTTCGTTGTACCGCTACATTCATATCGCCTCTGGCGTGCGAGATAAATTTCGCGGTACTGCCGCAATCACCAAAGGAGGTTGCCATGTCCACATCTGATCCGAATGCCCCGAAGAAACTTGCCCTTATCGCAAGCAAGGGGACCCTCGACTGGGCCTACCCCCCGTTCATCCTAGCCAGCGCGGCTGGCGCGATGGGCTGGGAGGTGGGCATTTTCTTTACTTTTTACGGGCTGACCCTGCTCAAACCGAAACTGACGGCCGCGGTCACGCCGATGGGTAATCCTGCCATGCCGATGAAAATGCCCTTCGGCCCCGATGGCTTCCAAAGCATCAACTGGCCGATCCCGCAACTGGTGATGGCCAATGTCCCCGGTTTCAACGCGCTTGCCACATCCCTGATGAAGCAGACCTTCGAGAACAAAGGTGTTGCATCCATCGAGGAAATGCGCCAGGTATGCGTCGAAATGGACGTGCGCCTGATCGGCTGCCAGATGACCATGGACGTCTTCGGCTTCAAGCGCGAGGACTTCATCAAGGAATGCGAGATCGGCGGCGCGGCGACCTTCCTTGAATTTGCCTCGGATGCGGATGTGCAGTTGTTTGTGTAGGCAGACACACGGAGCCAAACGATGTGGAAAACCAACGACCCGGATGTCAAGAAAATCCTTTACGTCCAGACCCACGGCGAGAAAGACCCGGAACGCACTGCAACCCCGTTCTTCCTCGCCACCGCCGGCGCAGCCATGGATAATGAGGTCTGCGTTTACTTCACGATGAACGGGCCGCAATGCCTGGCCAAAGGCAGCGGCGAAAAGATCGTCGTCCCCAGGAAAGGCGGGGGCGGACGGGAGTTGAAATTCTTCATTGACCAGGCGGTCGAGATGGGTGTGCGTCTGTTCGTCTGCCAGCCCTCGCTCGACTTGCACGGCTACACCATGGAAGACATGATCGAAGGCGTCGAGATGATCGGCGGCGCAGCCTTCAACGACATGGCCGTCCGCGCCGACGCGGTGATTTCTTTTTGAGGCTTGAACCGCAAAGAACGCAAAGCCCGCTAAGAAAACCAATAAAATCTTCTTTGCGCTCTTAGCGTGCTTCGCGGTTCGTTTTTCAGGAGGCGCAAATGCCAACCACACTCGAAAACTGGAATCCGGGCAAGGCCGAAGACCGGCATCCCGAAGCGACTTACGAGGAAAAAGAACGGCTCTTCCTCGAAGTCAAGAGCGACCTGCGCTACGAGGATTTCCTCTACGGCTGCTATGAGTGCGGGATTTGCGTCTCGGCCTGCCCCTCGGCCCGGTTCTACGATTTCAGTCCGAGGGTCATCGCCCAGGCCATGGCCCGCGAAGATGTCGAGCGTATCTACGACATCCTTACCGAAGACATCTGGAATTGCGCCCAGTGCTTCTCGTGCGTGCGCTGCCCGCGCCAGAACAACCCCGGTGGGCTGGTCACGATCCTGCGCGAAGTCTCGATCAAGAACGGCTTGCAGGAATCCAAAGATGCCTTGCAGGGCTACAGCCGCGTGATCTATAAGGTCATGCTCAAGGGCAACCAGGTCTCACCCGACATGCTCCAGCCGGATTTCTTCCCCGACTGGGGACCCTGGGTCAAGAATTTCAGCGAGAACATGCACGTCTGGCGCAAGGCCATCCCCATGGATACCATTCGCGGCATCACCGACGTGGCCTGGCGGGTCGAGCGCAAGACCCTGCTCGAACTCTACACCATCTGGTTCGAGTCCGGGAACATGGACATCATCAAGGAATTGGACGAGGGGTTGTACGACCTGCTGGCGGACGTAATGCAGGAGGAACTGGAAGAAGGGTAAAGTGGTGCGTGATACGTGTAGTGCATTGCTTCACAACATCACAAAACGGAACACGCTCCACGCAACACGTTTTATCGGTTTCTTCCGCGCTGAGAATGGAGAACTTTATGCCTGACAATTTGACCACCATCGAAGAAATCCTCGAACGAAAATCCCATCCCGTCGTGCGCGACGCCTCGATTGCGCCGACGCATGACATGCGTGAACTTTTATTCGATCTCGAAGCCAAAGGGGAGATCATCGTTCAAAAAGTCCCGGAGCCTTACGTCGAATTCACGACGAAATTCGGGCGCAAGAAAAAGATTCCCATCGAACATACCTGGCACCACAAATCCTGCGGCCATTGCGGACACATCCCCGGCTACGCTTCCTCGATCCTCTGGCTCCACCGCCAGTTCGACCTGGATTACCACGACCCCACCGACCAGACCTCCTGCACCGGCTGGAACTACTACGCCTCCGCCGCTTCCAACGCCGCCGGGCAGGCCTCGGTCATGGCCCGGAATTTCGCCGCCGCCTACGAAACGGGATACTTCCCCCTGATCCACTGTGGGACCAGTTTCGGGCATTACAAGGAGATCCGCGAGCAGCTCGTCCACAACCAGGAGCTGCGCGACGAAGTGCGCCGCATCCTGGGCAAGCTGGGCAAGCCGCTGGTCATCCCGGAAGAGATCGTCCATTACAGCGAGTGGGTTTACGCCATGCGCCACCGCTTCGCCGAGCGCCAACTGGTGGACATGAGTCCCATCACCGCCACGGTCCACCCTGCCTGCCACTATTACAAGATCGTCGCCGAAGACGCCATCTACGACCCCGAAATCTACGGCGGCCAGCGGACTGCGGTCGTCACCGCCCTGCTCGAAACCCTGGGCATGAACGTGGCCGATTACTCGACCTGGTTCGACTGCTGCGGGTTCGGCTTCCGGCACGTGCTCGTCCAGCGGGATTTCACCCGTTCGTTCGCCGTCTTGCGCAAGATCGAGGTGATGAAGAACGAAGCCAACCCCGACCTGACCGTCACCCACGACACCGGCTGCGTGACCACCCTCGACAAGAGCCAGTTCGCCGCCAAAGCCCACGACCGCAAGGTGGGCATCCCGATCCTGTCGGACGCCCAGGTCGCGGCGCTGGCGATGGGCGCCCATCCGTTCCGGGTGGTCCAGTTCCACTGGCACTCGACCGACTGGCGTCCGTTTTTGGAGAAACTCGGGGTCAATTGGCAGAAATATTGGGACGAATTCCAGGCCGACCTGGACGCCATCCGGGCCGGCACGAAATCCGGGATCACCTGGGAAGACGCGGACCAGCCGATCCATTTGACGGCGTGAGGCAGTGTACAGGCACACAGGGAAACAAGTAGATACAAAACGTGTAGCGTGTTCCGTTTTATAGAGTAGCCAAACGGAACACGCCCCACGCAACACTTTGGAGGAACAATGACATCCAACAAAATACTGGTCATCGGCGGGGGGCCGGCGGGGCTGGAAGCCGCCCGGTCTGTGGCGGAACTCGGCGGGGACGTCGTTCTGATCGAGAAGCGCGCCCGTCTCGGCGGCACGCCCGACCGGGAGAATTACGCCAAACTCACCCATCACTGGCGCGACGCGTCGGAGGCGATGGGGGAACTGGCTGCCTCGGTCACGAACAACCCCAATGTGGAAGTGAAGTACCAGGCCGAAGTGAAGGGATTGTCCGGGAGCGCGGGCAGTTTCACGGTCCAGATCGAGACGGGCGGCGCAGCCGAGTCCCTCGAAGTGGGCGCGGTCATCGTCGCCACCGGCTTCCAGCATTTCGATCCCGGCCGCGCCACGCAATACTACAACTACTACTCCTTCCCGGATGTCATCACCCTGACCGACCTGGAGAAGATGCTCAAGGAGCACAAGGTCGTCCGCCCGTCGAACGGCGAGGCCCCCGAAAAGGTCGCCTTCATCCAGTGCGTCGGCTCGCGTGACCGGCAGATCGGCAACGAGTATTGCTCCAAAGTCTGCTGCGGCATCGCCAGCAAGCAGGCCATCGAGATCAAGGAGCAACTGCCCGGCGCGAAGGTTTTCATTTTTTATATTGACATGCGCATGTACGGCTACTGGGAAAACGAAATCTACTGGCCCGCCCAGGAAAAATACAAGGTCAATTACGTCAAGGGTGTGGTCAGCGAGGTGCTGCCCAAGAACGGCAAGCTGCTGATGCGCGGCGAAGACACCACGATGAGCCGCCCGATGGAAGTGACGATGGACCTGATCGTCCTGTCGGTCGGGATGGAACCCAGCGCCGGGACGCGCAGCATCGCCCAACTGCTCGACATCCGCCAGAACAAGTACGGGTTCGTTGAAGCGGGCGGCGAATCGGGCCTGGACCCGGTGGCGACCTCGCGCCCGGGCATTTTCGTCGCCGGAGCCGCCTCCGGCCCCGCCGACCTGGACGATTCGATCTCGCGGGCGGGCCTGGCTGCGGCGCGGGCGGTGGCGTTGGTCAGGAAAGAATTGGCGTAAGGCGGGATGGCATCCCGCCCCACGAGCATGAACCAGCCTCAGCGCCAGAGCCACATCCTCAAGCAAAAAACGGGACCCGACGATCCCGAACTGCAAGCGACTTTGCAGGATGCGCTCGCGCAGGTTTCGCCGGAGGACGTGGTCGCCATTGCGGATGAACTGGCCGAACGGCAGGCCCGGCTCTTTCCTGGCATTTCGACTGTGGGTCTCGATACGCAAAAAACGCTGCTCGACCCTCCCCTCCACGCGGGACTTGAAATTGATCCCGCCAAATTGGCTTCATCCATCGCTGACGTGGCCGCCGCGGTCACGCACACCAAAGCCAACGCGCGCGCAATAACCAATTACTTTGCGCAAAACGACTTGACCGTCTTCGAGCAATTACTTCGCGGCGAAGCCCTGGCCCCGGTGCGGGTGGCCGTCTTCGTCGAAAGCCTGGACGCCCTCGACACCCGTCTCGCCCTCGAACTCGCCACCGGACTTTTACACAACACCTCCCCCAACGACCACTGGCTGTGGACCCGCTGGCTGTGGGACCCGACCACCGGCACGGGCATCCTGCCGCTGCTGGCGGGGAGCGTCCACAACCTGGTGGCCGACAACCTCGCTGACGGTTACGCCCGCGTCGGGGCGGTCACGGCCATGAGCATGAAGTTTGCCGAAGGCACTGGCCTGTGGACGGATGAGTTGACGGGCAGCGAGAGACGCGCGCCGTTCGCCAACAGCGCCTTCCTGGCCTGCGCTTACGGCGTGTACATGTACGGTTCGACCAGTTGGCGCTTGAGCCGCGACTTCAATGAACTGCTCCCGTCCCTGCCGGATATGGCGCGGCGGCTGTTGGGGTTGCCCAAGGCAGGGGGTGCGTCGCACCTGCCGGATGGGCAGACTCCCGCTTAGCAAGATAGATCAATCGAGGCGATTCGTCCACTAAACAAGGTGCGACGCACCCTCGGCGCAATCAAGGAGACCATTTCTCATGGCCGTCAAATACCAGAAAGCCATCGCCATCGAAAAAGAGCAAGCCGTCGTGGACGGTATGGATATATCCGGTCACTGGAACCGCATGTTCGAACAGCGGGTGATCTTCGAGTACACCCCCGAACTGATCGAGAAAGTCGCTTCCATCTCGGAGGCGGAATCGTTCGCCAATTGTTACCAGTGCGCCAAGTGCGTCGCCGTCTGCCCGGTGGACGTGGTCGGCAATTACGGGCCGCGCAAGCTGTACCGTTACGCTCAAACCGGCCTGGACCTGACCGAAGCGCCCGAACTCTGGCTGTGTACCACCTGCGCCAACTGCCTGCGGGTCTGTCCCAAAGAAGTCAACATGGTCAAGATCATGCCCGCCACCCGCGAGCAGGCCATCCTGGACGGCAAGTTCGTCCCGTCCGAATTGCAGCAGGCCTTTGAAGCCACTGCCAACACCGGCAACCCGCTCGGTCAGCCCCAGCGCAAGCGCGAAGCCTGGGTCCAGAACGCGGGCGTGGATGTGCCGGTCCTGCGCGACCTGGGTCGCCCGGTGGACGTGCTCTGGTACGTCGGCTCGTACCCGTCCTACCACCCGCGCGGCATGGACGCCGCCTCGGCTGCGGCCCGCATCTTCACCGCCCTGGGGATTGACTTCGCCATCCTGGGCAAGGAGGAAAAGGACGACGCCGACTCCCAGCGCCTGGCCGGGGAAAAAGGTCTCTTCGAGATGATGGCCGAATACAACATCGAGACCTTCAACAAATACGAGTGGAACGAGATGGTCGTCACCGGGCCGCACGAACTCAACGCCTTCAAAAACGTGTATCCCAAATACGGGTTCGAGCGGCCTGTGGTCCATTACACCACCTTCCTGGCCCGCCACCTCGACCGGCTCAAACCGCTGCTCAAGCACCCGGTCAACAAAAAGATCACCTATCACGATCCCTGCTACCTCGGACGCCATAACGGCGAATACGAGGCCCCGCGCCAATTGCTGGAAGCCATCCCCGGCGTGGAACTGGTCGAGATGGCCCGCAACCGTCAAAACGGCTATTGCTGCGGGGGCGGGGGCGGTGGCATGTGGATGGACTCGTTCACGGCCAAGCACACCACCATGCGCTTGTCCGAGAAACGGGCCATGGAAGCCGCCTCCACCGGCGCGGACGTGCTGGCAGTCGCCTGCCCGTTCGAGGTCTCGCGCTTCGAGGACGCGGTCAAATCCACCGGCAATGAGCACGTGGGCGTGTTGGATATTTTGGAATTGTTGGATAAATCCATGCGTGGAGAGTAAAAATATTATGTCATTGCGAGGAGGGTGTTCTTCCGACGAAGCAATCTCCGATTTGGGTGAGATTGCTTCGCCAAAGAACGCTCGCAATGACATGAAACGAAGGAGATTTTCTGAATGAACATAATCGTCGCAATCAAACACATCCCCAGCATCGCCGATGACCTGCCCGTCAACGGCAGCAACCTGGACTTCGACTCGGTGGATTTCGTGCTGAACGAGTTCGACGAGCAGTCCATCGAGCAGGCGGTGCTGGTCAAGGAAGCCTCCGGCGGGACGGTGACGGTCGTCGGGGTGGACCTGATCGGGGAACTGGACAACGTGCTCCATCTGGCCCTCGCCAAAGGCGCGGACAAGGCGGTCAAGATCACCGCCGACGACCCCGGGGCGGACTCGCACCAACAGGCCGGATGGCTGGCCGAGGCGATCAGGGACATGTCCCCGGACATCGTCTTCACCGGCGTCCAGGCCTCGAACGACCTCGACGGCCAGATCGGACCCATGCTGGCGGCGCGCCTCGACCTGCCCTACATCGGCGGGGTCAGTTCCGTGGATGTCGTGGACGGCGCGGCTACGGTCAACAAGGAATTCGCCGGAGGCGTCGGCGCGAAGTACGCCGTCAGCCTGCCGGTGGTCGTGGGCGTGCAAGCTGCCTCCAAGCCGCCGCGCTACGCCCCGATCAGCAAGGTGCGCCAGATCGCCCAGACCGCCGCCATCGGCAAGGTCGCTCCTTCCGGCGACGGCGCGGGCGCGGGACTGGCGTTCAAGAAGATGGCCCCGCCTGTGGCGGCCGGTCATGCCAAGATGTTTACCGGCTCGCCGAAGGAAGTCGCGGCGCAAATCGTGGAGTTGTTGAAGGGCAGAGGATTGGCTTAATGTCATTGCGAGGAGGGCGTATTTCCCGACGAAGCAATCTCCGCTTAAGTGGAGAAAATCTCTTAAGCAGTTCCCTCATTAAACGGGAGATTGCTTCGGGCTTCGCCCTCGCAATGACATTTGAACAGGAGAAATCATGAGCAACGATATTTTCGTCATCACCGAACACATGGACGGCAAATTTTCCGACGTGTCGTTCGAAATGGTAGGAAAAGCAAAAGAACTTGCCGCGGCCCTGGGAGGGCAGGCGGTGGCGGTCGTCCTCGGCGGCGGGGTGGACGTGAACGGCTTCGCCTCCGATTCCACCATCCAGGTGGACGATCCCGCCCTGGCCCAGTTCAACCCCGAAGCCTGCGGGAAGGTCATCGAGGCGCTGGCCAGGGAGAAATCCCCGCGGCTGGTCCTCTTCGGCTGGACTGCCACCGGCATGGACCTGGCGGCCTGGCTCTCGGCCCGGCTCGGCCAGCCCTGCGTGGCCTACGTCAAAGGCGTCAGTCTGGACGGCGGCGGGTTGACGGTCAGCAGCCAGGTTTACGGCGGCAAGATGGTCGCCGAGGTCGCGCCCCAGGGCGACATGGCGATCCTGGCAGTTTTGGCAGGCTCGTTCCCCGTCGAGGCGGGACAGGGTTCGACAGCTGCGAGCCAAATCGCCTCACCCGTTCCGCTGGACGGCTTGAAAGTCAAATTCGTCGAGGCCATCAAACCCGCCGCGGGCGACGTGGACATCACCGCCCAGGCCAAGCTCGTCTCCATCGGGCGCGGCATCGGCGGCAAGGAGAACGTCGAACTGGCCGAGGAGTTGGCCCAGGCCCTCGGGGGGACGGTATCCGCCTCCCGTCCGGTGGTGGATGCGGGCTGGCTGCCGCGCACCCGTCAGGTCGGCAAATCCGGGCTGAAGGTCAAGCCCAAGTTGTATCTCATGCTCGGCATCTCCGGTGCGCCGGAACACCTCGAAGGGATGAAATCCGCCGAGTTGATCATCGCCATCAACACCGACAAAAAAGCCCCAATCTTCAACGTGGCCCACTACGGCGCAACCGCGGACCTGTTCGAGGTGGCCGAGGCGATGCTGGAATTACTGTAATCTGTCATTGCGAGGAGCGTTCTTCGCGACGAAGCAATCTCCCACTTAACAGAGGCATCTGTTCAATGAGATTCACTCGCATAACTGGAGATTGCTTCGCAACGTGCGCTCGCAATGACATCCTAATTTTGGGAGGGCGCTTTGCTTACAACGATTGAAAAAATCATCTTTGTTCTTTTGGCGCTGACTTCGGCGGGGTTCTTTTTCCACGGCGTGGCGACCATCGTCAGGTCGGTCCGCGCCGGGCGGCCGGGGCCGGAATTGAAGAGCGTCCCGGCCAGTCTCATCAAGGCGGGGATCACCGTCCTCTTCCAGCGCACCATTTTCAAGGCGCGGCGCGTCTTGAGCGCGGTCCACCTGGGGCTGTTCTTCGGCCTCATCACCTACGCCTTCGTCAACCTGGTGGACGCGCTCGAAGGCCTCGTCCCCGGCTTCGACCTGGTCTACGGCGGGCGGCATCTCGCTTTCCCGTTTTTGAACGCTCACGCCATCAACACGTTCAACCTGATCTCCGACCTGATGAGCGGCGCGCTGCTCTTCAGCATCACCGTCATGCTGGTGCGGCGCTTCATCGTCAAGGACAAGCGCCTGTCGTACCGCGAAAACGTCCTGCTCCACCCGAAGGTCCTGACGGGCGGGCAGGCCGTCGACTCGCTCATCGTGGACGTGTTCGTCATCATGCACGTCATCGCCCGGCTGTCGAGCCAGGCCTTCCGCCTCGACGCCGGCCCCGATCCGTTCATGCCGATTGCCAGCGCTATCAACGGCCTGTTCGGCGCTTCTGAGACCGGCGTGCATGTGGCCTGGTGGATCAGCCTCGGCTGGGTGCTGTTCATCCTGCCCTACATCACCCGCAGCAAGCACACCCACTTCACGGTCGGCCCGATCAACCTGGGCCTGGCCAAGCAGAACCCGCGCGGCCAGCTCGACCCCGCCGTGCCGCTCCAGACCGCCAACGGGAACCATTACGAACCGGGGGCGAAGCATATCCACGATCTCGCCTGGAAGCGCCTGCTTGACCCTTACGCCTGTGTGCAGTGTAACCGCTGCCAGGACGTCTGCCCGGCGAATTTTTACGGACGTCCGCTCTCACCTTCGGCTTTGGAGGTGAACAAGCGTTACCTGCTCAAGGAAGCGACCTTCGGGGCGCACCCGGACCGGCTCCTGCTCCCGTTGACCGAGACAGTTATCTCGCCCGAAGCGGTTTGGTCCTGCACAACCTGTTACGCCTGCGTCCGCGTCTGCCCGGTCGGCAACGAGCCGATGGCCGACATCGTGGACATCCGCCGCCGCCTGATCCTCGACGGCGCAGAACTGGACAGCGGCGTGCAGAACGCGTTGCAGTCCCTGGCGACCAACGGCAACTGGATGAGCAAAGGCAAACGCCTGCGCGGCCGCTGGGCGAAAGAGATGGAATTCCCGATCAAGAACGCCACCGAAGAACCGGTCGAGACTCTCTGGTTTGTCGGCGATACGGCCTCCTTCGACGAGCGGGTCATCCCCAACACCCAAATGGTGGCGCGGGTCTTCAACCACGCCGGGCTGGATTTCGGAATCCTGTACCAGAACGAATCCAACGCCGGGAACGATGTCCGCCGCGTCGGCGAGGAAGGGTTGTTCGAGCAGCTCGTCGAGCAGAATATGGAGGCCTTCGGCAAAGCCCAGTTCCAGCGCATCGTCACCACCGACCCGCATTCGTTCAACACATTGAAAAACGAATACCCGCAGTTCGGCGGGAAGTTCGAGGTCAAACATTACACCGTGGCGCTGCTCAGGCTGTTCGAGGAAGGCAAGCTGACGGTCAAGAACAAACTCCCGCATTACAAAGTCACCTTCCACGACCCGTGTTACCTGGGCCGCTATAACGGCGGATTCACCGCCCCGCGCAAACTGCTCGAACTGGTCGGTGTGGAATTCGACGAGATGCCGCGCAACTGTGAGAACTCGTTCTGCTGCGGCGCGGGCGGCGGACAGATCTGGATGGGCAAGGTCGCGCCGGGCGAACGTCCCGCCGAGAACCGGATCAAGGAGGCGTTAGCCACGTTCGAGAAGAACCCCGGCGACAAGCAGCAGCTCTTCATCGTCACCTGCCCCAAGGACATGATCATGTACTCAGACGCGGTCAAAACCACCGGTAACGAGGGCAGGATCGAGGTCCGGGATTTGATCCAGTTGGTCGCGGAAGCTGTGGGGGTGGAAGAGCCGGAGATGGTCGCGTAGTCGAATAGTCGCTTGGTCGAATAGTCAGTTGGTCGGATGGTCACGTGGTTGGTTGGCCGCCCGGCCGGATGGTTGCAGGTCTATGTTCAAATGTCCGTATTGTGAGTTTGGCGGTAAGCGGTCCGAAGTCCACAATCACCTGGCCGAAAGTCACGGTGATACCCTGGGACTGCGGGTTGATGAGTACACAGGTCATACGTTTTACATCGTGACCTGCCCTGTGTGCGGAGCGAGTTACGAACAAGTCACAAAAAAAGCGCGCCGGGATCCGAATTTTGCGCGAGAATATGAGTATGAGATTCGTCTCGTCGTCTTTGACCTGCTCCTGTACCACTTGCAAGGCGAGCACGGGGCAGGACCAACATAAATTCGGAGGACACAAATGGCACAAGTTCGTGGATGCAATATTCCTGAAGACCGCTTCTACTGGGTGGAGAAACACGCCTGGGCGCGGCCTGAAGCCGACGGCACGGTGACGATTGGCATCACTGACGTGGCCCAGAACCTGGCGAAAGGCATCATCAACGCCACGCCAAAGGATACAGGCCGCACCGTGCAAAAGGGCAAATCGGCGGGGACGCTCGAAAGCGGCAAATGGGTCGGGCCGGTCACTTCGCCGGTGACAGGCGAGATCGTGGAGGTCAACGAGTCGGCCAAGACCAAACCGTCGCTGATCAACAGCGATCCCTACGGCGAGGGCTGGTTCGTGAAAGTCAAGCCTGTGGACTGGCCGGGCGAGAGCGCCGCACTGGTGACAGGCGAGGCAGCGGTGGCGGCGTACCGGAAGTTTATGGAAGAACAGAATTTGAATTTTGAATAACGTCACCATCTCGTCATTGCGAGCCGCCCTGAGCGGAGCCGTGCTCGTCGGCGTAGTCGAAGGCGGCGAAGCAATCCCCTCCACGACCGTGAGATTGCTTCGTCGGGAAGAACACCCTCCTCGCAATGACAGTTGTTACCAATTACCAATCTCCAATTACCATGATCTACTACGGCTGCGACATCCCCGAAGACCTGACCTACGACCTCGAACGTGACGTGTGGATCCGTTTCGACGGGGAAGTCGCGGTCCTCGGCATGACCGACGTGGCCCAGAGCCGCTGCGGGAAGTTCGCCGCTATCAGTTTCCGGGATGTGGGCAAAACGGTGGCGCAAGGCAAGGCGCTGGCAACGATTGAATCCGCCAAGTGGGTGGGTCCGTTCCCTGCGCCGTTCTCGTGCGAGATCCTCGAAACGAACGAGGAAGGCTTTACCCAGGATATTCTCCTGTCCAACAAGGAGCCGTACACGACCGGCTGGCTGGTCAAGGTGAGGCCAACGGCTCTCGAAGCGGAATCCGGCCATCTCGTCACGGGCGAGGCGGCGGCGGAAAAATATAAAGAGAGGATCAAAGAATTGAAGGTCAATTGCTTGAGGTGTATTGATTAGACCGAATCCGTCATTGCGAGGGCGGTGGTCTTCCGCCCGAAGCAATCTCCTCATCGTGTTGGGGATTGCTTCGCTTCGCTCGCAATGACGAACATTCTATACAGAGGTGACCAATGTCCAACAAAATCCGCTTGCTCTACATGGAAGGCGTCTCCCCCCTCCGCTCGCAGACCGTTTACCACGCGGTCGGCTATGCCATGAAGGAAGACACGCCCAACACGATCATTATGGTCTCGCCGAACGGACCCTACGTGTCCATCGGCTATCACCAGGACATGCAAAAAGAAGTTGACCTGGAGTACTGTGCCCGGCACAATCTTCCCGTCTATCGCCGTGAGGTCGGCGGCGGCGCGGTGTATCTGGATAACGGCCAGTTGTTCACCCAATGGATCTTCCACAAGGAAGACCTGCCCGCCTCGCTGGAGGAGCGTTTCAAACTCTACATTGACCCGCTGGTGCAGACCTACCAGGCGCTTGGAATCAACGCCAACCATCGCCCCATCAATGACGTGCATGTGGAGGGCAGGAAGATCGGCGGCACGGGCGCGGCCCAGATGGGCATTGCCGAGATCCTCGTCGGCAGCCTGATGTACACCTTCGACAAGAAGACCATGTCGCAGGTGCTGAAAGTCCCCTCGGAAAAGATGCGCGACAAGGTCTTCGAGTCGCTCGAAGCCTACATGACCACCATGGCCGAGCAGCTCGGTTCCACGCCCGACCGGGCCTTGGTGAAAGACCTCTACATGAAAAAAGTCTCCGAAGCTTTGGGCGCGGAAATCTACGAAGGCGAGTGGACTGCCGAAGAGGAAGCCGCAGCCCAGGAAATAGACGCCCGCTTCACCTCCGACGAGTGGCTGTACCAAAAAGGACGGTTGCAGCAGCCGGGGGTCAAGATCCACGAGGACGTCCACATCGTCGAAGCGGCGTTCAAGGCCCAGGGCGGCCTGATCCGGGTTATCGCCCGCCTGCGGGAGGGCCGCATTGACGACGTCGCCATTTCGGGCGATTTCACCCTGCTGCCCGTCTTTGCCCTGGGCGCCCTCGAACAGTCCCTGCGCGGCATCACCGCCACGCCCGAAACCTTGAAATCCAAGATCGGGGAAGCCTACTACCGCCTGGGAATCCAATCCCCCGGCGTCACCCCCGCCGATTTCACCACCGCCATCATGAACGCCGTCGCCCCTCCACAACCCGCATAGCGTATTCACCACAGAGAACACAGAGCACACGGAGAAAATAAAAAAATCTCTGTGGCCTCCGTGAACTCTGTGGTGAAAACCATTCATCTTTCATCTCTCATCTTTCATCCTTTAAAAATGCCCAATTACGGATTCCTTATTGACCAGAGCAAGTGCATCGGCTGTCACGCCTGTTCGACCGCGTGCAAGTCCGAAAACCAGGTGCCGCTCGGCGTGTACCGCACCTGGGTCAAATACGTCGAGACGGGCGCCTACCCCGACGTGCGCCGCCGTTTCCAGGTCACGCGCTGTAACCACTGCGCCAACCCGCCCTGCGTCCGCATCTGCCCGGTCAGCGCCATGTACCAGCGCAGCGACGGCATCGTCGAGTTCGACCCTTCGGTCTGTATCGGCTGCAAATCCTGTATGCAGGCCTGCCCCTATGACTCGATCTACCTCGACCCCGAGACGAACACCGCCGCGAAATGCCATTTCTGCGCCCACCGTTTGGACGTGGGACTCGAACCCGCCTGCGTCGTGGTCTGCCCCGAACACGCCATCCTGGCCGGGGATTTGGACGACCCCGGAGCGGAAATTACCCGCAGGCTGGCTACCGCTCAAGCGACCGTCCGCAAGCCCGAGCAGGGGACCGGCCCCAAGCTCTTCTACATCAACGGCAACGACTGGTCGCTCCACCCGACGGCTTCACCGGCGAACTCCTCCTACATGTGGGCAGACAAAGTCACCGAGCAGAACGTCGCAGCCTACGAGCGCGGCGCGCTGAGCCTGCCTGTGCTCAATAATCCTGAGAGTAAATCCGGCGCGCCCCTCCGCACCCCCCAGGAGCAGGGACGCCCGCTCAACGGGCCGATCCAGATCGGCGGGCGGATCGCCGAACACATGGTCCAGACCGCTTATAACGCCCAGCACAAGATCAACTGGCACTGGGAACTGCCCGCCTACCTCGTCACCAAGAACATCGCCGGAGGGCTGTTCATGCTCCTCGGCCTGGGCGCGGGACTGGGCGCGTTCGCCTTCGACTCGCTGACCTTCCTCGCCGCCGGCTTCACCGCCATGATCTTCATGCTTCTGACCACTGTCCTGCTCATCAAGGATTTGTCCCAGCCCAAACGGTTTTTCTACATCCTGCTCCGCCCGCAGTGGAAGTCGTGGGTGGCGCGGGGCGCGTACATCATGGTCACGTTCACCGCAGTGGCGGGACTGTGGTGGCTGCTCGAAGGTGCGGCCCACCTCGGCTGGCTTCCCGCCGGGCTGGCGGAGGGTCTCCGTCCCCTCGCGGCGTGGATCACCCTCCCGTTCGCGCTGGGGGTGGTCGTGTACACCGCCTTCCTGCTCGGCCAGGCCGAGGGGCGCGACCTGTGGCAGAACCCGCTGCTCCCGTTCCAGTTGTTCGCCCAGTCCATGATGGTCGCCAGCGGGGTCTTCCTGGCCCTGGGCGCGGTCATCGCCCTCCCCGCCGACCTCCGCATAATTCTCCCAATTCTCTTCCCCTCCGCTATCGCCGTCAACCTCCTCCTCACCTTCGCCGGCAAAGCCAACTCCTTCGCCTCCGAAGTCGCCCTGCTTGCCTCCCGCGAAATGACCCGCGGCAAATTCCGCAGCCACTACTGGTGGGGCGGCATCGCCCTGGGACACGTCGTCCCGCTGGTGATGTTCTTCGCGTTCGGCGCCGCCTTACTTCCAATCGCTGTTGCGTGTTCCATAATTGGCTTATTCTTCTATGAATACGCCTTCGTCATGGCTCCGCAATACATTCCGAATTCGTAGATGCCTCGGTGGTCGAGTAAGGCGAGTGGTCTTCTCGCCTGTATCGAGACCACCGGGTAATCAAGAAAGCTTATATTTGCACATAACATGTTGGTCTCGATACGCCCCAACGAGCACGTGGCTACTCGACCAACGGAGCATTCTATGACCATCTCTCCCCCCAAAACCTCCGCCGGTTCCACCCTCCCCCAATTCGCGACCTCCGACCGCGCCCCCGTCAAGCTGACCGAGGTCGTCCACCCCGACGGGCGCATCAGCCAGTACCCGCCCCCGGATGTGTGGGACGACTGGGTGGAATGGGACGGCAAGGAATGGCCGAAGCGCGTCGCCCGACGCTACACCCTCGTCCCGACCATCTGCTTCAACTGCGAGTCGGGCTGCGGCCTGCTGGCCTACGTGGACAAGGACACCTACGAGATCCGCAAGTTCGAGGGCAATCCCGCCCATCCCGGCAGCCGGGGGCGGAACTGCGCCAAGGGTCCGGCGACCCACAACCAGGTCTACGACCCGGAGCGGATCCTGCATCCGCTGAAGCGGACCGGTGAACGCGGCGAGGGGAAATGGGAGCGCATCTCCTGGGATCAAGCCCTGTCCGAGATCGCGGAGAAGATGCGCGAGAGCCGCTCCCGCCGTCGAGACGGGATCGTCTACCACGTCGGGCGGCCCGGCGAGGATGGCTACACCAACCGGGTGATCCAGGCCTGGGGCGTGGACGGGCACAACAGCCACACCAACATCTGCTCGTCCAGTTCCCGCGCCGGGTACAACTTCTGGATCGGGCAGGACCGTCCCAGCCCGGATTACGCCAACGCCCGCACCATCCTGTTGATCTCCAGCCACCTCGAGACCGGGCATTACTTCAACCCCCACGCCCAGCGCATCATCGAGGCCAAAACCGAAGGCGCAAAGCTGATCACCTTCGACCCGCGCCTCTCGAACACCGCCTCCATGAGCGACGTCTGGCTGCCCACCTGGCCCGGCAGCGAGAACACCATCCTGCTCGCCATCGCCAACCATCTCATCCAGAACGACCTGTACGACAAGGAATTCGTCCGCAAGTGGACGAACTGGAAGGAGTTCCTTCAATTCGTCCAATCATCCCCTTCCCCCGAGTGGGACTCCATCCGCGCGCCAATCTCCAATTCCCCAATTCTCTTTGAAACCTTCGACAAAGCCTTGAAGTCCCTATACGCCGAATACACCTTCGAACGCGCCGCCCAGGAATCCGATGTGCCCATCGAGCGCATCGAGGAAGCCGCCAAATACGTCGCCAACTGCGGCGGCAAACTCGCCACCCACGTCTGGCGCAGCGCCAGCGTCGGCAACCTGGGCGGGTGGCAGGTCTCGCGCTGCCTCTTCTTCCTCAACGTGCTGACCGGCAGCGTCGGCAACCCCGGCGGCACCTCGATGACCAACTGGAATAAGTTCGTCCCCAAACCGTTCAAGGGCGCGCCTGCCCCCGAAACGTGGAACGAGCTGCATTACCCCATCGAATATCCGCTGGCGCATTACGAGATGTCCATCCTTTTGCCGCACATGCTCGAAGAAGGCCGCGGCGACATAGACGTGTATTTCACCCGCGTCTACAACCCGCTCTGGGTCAACCCGGACGGGTTTATGTGGCTCAAGGCGCTCAAGGATGAGTCGAAGATCAAGTGCTACGTGGCCCTGACCCCCACCTGGAACGAGACTGCCTGGTTTGCGGACTACGTCCTGCCGATGGGACACGGCCCCGAGCGCCACGATCTCCTGAGCCAGGAAACCCACGCGGGACAATGGATCGGATTCCGCCAACCCGTCCGGCGCGTGGCGATGGAACGGGCCGGCATCGAAGTGGATTTCACCTACCAGGCCAATCCCGGCGAGGTCTGGGAGGAGAACGAGTTCTGGATCCAGCTCTCGGCCCGCATGGACCCCGACGGTTCGCTCGGCGTGCGGCAATACTTCGAGTCGCCCTATCGCCCCGGCGAGATCATCACCGTCGAGGAATACTACCGCTGGATCTTCGAGAACGCCGTCCCCGGCCTGCCCGAAGCCGCCGCCAAAGAGGGACTGGCCCCGCTGGAATACATGCGGAAGTATGGTGCGTTCGAGGTCAAGAAAGAAAACTACGCGCCGTTTGAAAAAGTGATTGGCAAGTGGGTAAATGGCAATTTCATGCAAGACCAGTTACCGCTTGCCAATTACTCGATTACTCCCAACGACCTCGTCCTCAACGACAGCCAGGTCGTCGGCCTCCACGTGGACGGCGAAGTCAAGGCCGGTTTCGACACCCCCAGCCGCAAACTCGAATTCTTCAGCCAGACCCTCCACGATTGGGGCTGGCCCGAAAAGGAAAACGTCATCCCCTGGTCGGTCAGGAGCCACGTCCACCCCGGCAATATTGACCGCGAAAAGGGCGAGATGGTCCTGCTCCCCAATTTCCGCCTGCCGACGTTGATCCACACCCGCAGCGCCAACGCCAAATGGCTGTATGAAATAAGCCACAAGAACCCCATCTGGATCAATCCCGAAGACGCGGCCCGCATCGGCGTCGAGACCGGCGGTCTGGCCCGCGTGGACACCGAGATCGGCTATTTCGTGGACAGCGTCTGGGTCACCGAAGGGATCAAGCCCGGCATCATCGCCATCAGCCACCACCTCGGGCGTTTCCGCTTCCAGGAGGAGACGGGCGTCAACCGCGGCGCCTCGAACCTGGTGGAGCTTACCGACGACGGCAAGGGCGGGTTCCTGCTGCGGGTCCTGCACGGGGCGCAGGCCTGGAAGTCCAGCGACCCCGATACCGCCCGCATCTGGTGGAGCGAGGTGGGCGTCTCGCAAAACCTGACCCACGCCGTCCACCCCGACCCGGTCAGCGGCGTGCATTGCTGGCTCCAGAAGGCCACCGTCCGCAAAGCCGATGCCGGTGAGCGGGCCGGTGACGTTTTCGTGGATACCAACAAGTCCATGGAAAAATACCGCCAATGGCTCGCCCTGGCCCGCCCCGCCGATAAAGTCAGCCCCGACGGCCTGCGCAGACCCTACTGGCTGGCGCGCCCATTAAAACCCATAAAAGAAGCCTACAAACTACCCTGATAATTTTCCGGGAGGGAAAATGGCAGATATTTACTCATCACCACCCCCCATCGTAGATGAAACGACAAAACAAGACCCCGACGAACCCGTTTGGACCTACCGCGGCTACAAACTCAGGAGCAGCGAGTTCGTTACCGCCATGGTGCATTTCTTCCGAGCCGAGATCCAGCGCGCCAACGTCTGGCGACAGCGGCTGGACACAACCACCAACTGGGCGGTCGTAGCCACCGGCGCAACCCTCTCCATTGCATTCAGCCAGCCCAATGTCCACCACGGGGTCATCATCCTCAATACCTTGCTGGTCACGCTATTCCTGTTCATCGAAGCCCGGCGTTATCGTTATTACGAATTATGGAGCTACCGCGTCCGCCTGATGGAAACGGATTTTTTCGCGGCCATGCTGGTCCCGCCATTCCATCCCTCGCCGGAATGGTCCGAAAGCCTGGCCGAGAACCTGCTTGCGCCGAGTTTCCCGATTTCCATGTGGGAGGCGTTTGGCCGCCGGCTGCGGCGAAATTATTTTTGGATATTTTTTATCCTGGGCCTGTCCTGGATCGGGAAAAGCTGGTTGTTCCCCACCCCGCCTTCCAGCATTGGGGAATTCCTGCTGAGGAGCGCGGTCGGGCCGGTTCCGGGCGAGATCATGCTGACCCTCGGCGCAGTCTACTACGGATTCCTCTTCCTGGTCGCTATCGGCACAGTCGGCATGACGCGGGCAACGGGCGAGATCCTGCCCCGTTTCGGCCCGGACAACGGGCATGATCCCCACGAATCCCAGGACAAACTGAAAGACCTGCGTAACCGTTTGTACCCCAGCCACAAGAGAAAGCAATTCATGGCAACGATCATTACGGATAAAGCCGGCGGAGTTTCGAAACGCATCCTTACCGAACTCAAGCGCGGGGTAACCGCCCTCGAAGGCAAAGGCATGTACACCGGCAAAGACCATTCCGTGCTGATGTGCGCCGTCACCGTCACCGAAGTCCACAACCTGAAAGCTGCGGTCGCCAGGGAAGACCCGCAAGCCTTCGTCATCGTTTCACCGGCGCAGGAAGTCCTGGGACGCGGCTTCAACCCGTTGGCGGACCAATGACGCGCCCCCTCGATGAAATCCTGGCCGAAAGTTCGTCCCGCCACAGGCATCTTTGCCCGCGCCAGGTGCTTGGGACGCGCATGTCATTGTGGGCGGGCGAGATCCTGGGCCTGGATTTGCCCCGCCGGGATAAAAAGTTGCTCGTCATAGCCGAAACCGACGGATGCATGCTGGACGGCGTCATCGCCGCCACCGGTTGCCATGCTGGCGGGCGCACGCTTCGCATCCGGGACTTTGGGAAGGTCGCCGCGACCTTTTTCGATACCCGCTCTGAGAGAGCGATCCGCGTTGCGCCCTGCCGCGAATCCCGCTCCCTGGCTCAGGTTTATGCTCCCGGGGCGCGCAATCCCTGGGAGGCGATGCTTCTGGGTTACCAGGTGATGCCAGCCGATAAACTGTTCCGTGTTCAAGCGGTAAGGGTGACAACTCCCCTGGTCGAACTCGTCAGCCGGCCCGGCAAAAAAACAGAATGTGACGTCTGCCAGGAGGAAATAATAAACGGACGCGAAGTAGCCCGCGCCGGCCTGACACTATGCTGTTCCTGCGCGGGCGAAAGATATTACAAGCTGGCTGCGGAGGGGCTGGCAGAAGTCCAAATATAAGGCCGGATGGAGTTACCAGCGGGCGTGATGCTCTTCGGCAAAGCCAACCAGGTCTCTGACCGCGATCGCCTCACCGTCATCCGCAACCACCGAGCCGGAATAGCGCCCAAACATTTGGTGAACTTCACTGAAGATGATGCCCAGGTTGGTGACAGCCGTTCGGTCTTTGAAGGGGGTAAATGTCAGGTCAAGGCGGTTTTCGCCGTCGGTGAATTTCCACGGCTGCATGTAATCACCGGGAACATAATCGAACCTGACCTGTCCCAGCTTGTGGATGCGGTTATCCAGGATGATGGCATTCTCACCGGCTTTGGACAGGTCGCCAAAACCCATTCCCAGGTTTAGCCCGATCGTCCGGCCATCGGGCAGGTAGCCGGAGGCCGAAGCCCAGTTCCAGAAGGAGCGGTATTCCCAGACGCCGCGCCCCCAGTCCAGGGAGCCGAGGCAGGCGGCGGGGTCGAGGGTCTCGCTTTGGCCGCCATAGCGGATCGTCCCGCTGGCAGGCAGGCAGTTGATCTTGCGGTTGTAGTAGAACCGCTCCTGGCCGATGGGGATGGCGATGTTCAGCGATTCGTATCCCGGAGGGGTGGACAGGTTGATCTCGGCCTGAATCCCGCGTCCGGCGTGGAAACCCGGCCAGGAGACAGACAGATGCCGATGGTCAGGATGCAGGCTGAAGTCGAGGCGCGCTTTCGCATTTTCGAAGCGGCTGCCGCCTTCAGTGGAGTTACGCGGCAGGGCTATCCCGGTCCCCAGCGGGATGACCAGTCCCTCTTCATGAAGGCTGCCAGTTTCGAAATCCAGCGTATAAACGAAAACATTCCCGGCATATCCCAGATCGGCAATGGTGGCTGAAAAGAATCGGCGCGGGGTGAAGACGGCGTAGTAATCCCAGCGTTTGATGCGGAAGCGCTGCATGGGGCGCAGGGCATGGAAGCGGGCGGATTCGAGGTTGCAATCGAGCAGGGGCTGGCGCGCCCAGCCAATTTGGGCGAGCCGCCCGTTGGCCTGGAGCAGGGGACCGGGTTGGGTCAGTTCGGTTTGCATGGTTTTTCCTTTCAGCACTATTGTAATTGCTCCCTGCCTGAAACGCACCCAAATTACCGCAAAATTGTGGCGAATGTAAATCCCTTTTTGTGACGAAAGCCAGTTGACCTTTTTTACATTTATTGTCAAAATTGAATGGAATGTAAAAAACCGAGAAGGCAATCTTATGGCTAATCAACTTTTTTCGTCCCGTTTTTCCGTCTGGCTGAATGCCCGCCGCCGGGAATTACCCCGAAATTTGATCCTGCTCACTTTATTGGCAGGTATCTTGCTGACCAGCATTTACTCTTACCTGCTCTTTCATTCCCTGGCAGAGTTGTTCAGCGTGGCGGTCGCATTTGGGGTTTTTATCGTCGCCTGGAATTCGACGCCGCTGGTCAAAAACAATTACCTGAGCGCCCTGGGGATTGGATCGTTGTTCATTGCCCTGATTGACGTGGCGCATACCCTGGCCTACAAAGGAATGGGGGTTTTCACAGGCTATACCGCCAACCTGCCCACCCAACTCTGGCTGGCTGCCCGTTATTTGCAGGCATTGACTTTGCTCTTTGCGCCGCTGCTCATCCAGCGCCGCATCCGACGGTGGCAGTTCCTGGTGGTATTTGCAGTGCTCACCACCGGCCTGTTGGCCTCGGTCTTTTTCGACGTTTTCCCGGCGGCCTACATCGAGGGCAGCGGCCTGACCCCCTTCAAAATCGCCAGCGAATATGTCATTATCGCGGTCCTGGTCGCAGCGATCGGCTTGTTGTGGCGCAACCGGGGCCAGTTCGATTCGACCGTCCTGGGTTGGTTGACCGGTTCGATCATCGCAACAGCGGCCGCGGAGTTCGCGTTTACGCATTATGTGGGAGTCAGCGACACGGCCAACCTGCTGGGACATCTCTTCAAGATCATCGCTTTTTACCTGCTCTACCGCGCCGTGGTGGAAACCGGTTTTGCGCGCCCTTATGCCTTGCTCTTCCGGCAGCTCAAGCAGGACGAAGAAACGGCGCGCAAAGCCCGCGGGGAGGCTGAAGGGCAGCTTGCGGGCCTGCGAAGCCTGTCGCTGCAAATCATGGAGACCATGGGGCAGGGTTTGATCGTCAGCGACCGCGAAGGGGAGCTTGAATATGTCAATCCGGCTTTTAGTAGGCTGGCGGGAATATCACCGCAAAAACTGATCGGCAGGCATTCCAGCGAAGTGAGCCTTATGGATAAGTACACTTTTTTGCCGCAGGCGAGCGCCGGGCTATCCAGGGCGGAAAAGGTCTATGAAACGACCCTGCTGCGCGCCGACGGCAGCCCCATCCCGGTACTGGTCACAAGCGTCCCGCGCTTCCAGAATGATGTGATCGAAGGGGTGATCTCCGTCATAACCGATATCACCCGCCAGAAGCAGAGCGAAGCGCGGCTGCGAATGACCAACCGCGCCCTCACCATGCTGAAAGACTGCAACCAGCTTCTGGTGCGCTCGAACAACGAGACCGAACTCATGCAAAAAATGTGCGAGATCATCGTCAACACGGGTGAATACCGCATGGCCTGGGTTGGATTCGCGGAACAGGACCTGGCCCGGAGCGTCCGCCCGGTGACGCAATTCGGTTTCAACGATGATTATCTCGTCCAGGCGAATATCACCTGGGGCGATACGGAACGCGGCCGCGGTCCCACCGGCACAGCGATCAGGGAGGGAAGAGTGCAGGTCAATCAAAACTTCCTGACCAATCCCAAAATGGCCCCATGGCGCGAATCGGCTATTAAACGCGGGTACCAGTCGAGCATTGCCCTGCCGCTGAAAAACAGGAAAATAACCTTCGGGGCGTTGACCATATACGCAACCGCGCCTGATGCTTTCGACCTGGAAGAATTGAACCTGCTGACAGAGCTTGCCGACGACCTGGCGTATGGCATCACGATGCTGCAGGAACGCGAAAAGCGCCAACGGGCCGAAAGGTTGATCCACGAAATGGCCCTCTTCCCGGCTCTCAACCCGGACGCGGTTTTACAAGTGGACGCCAACGGGCAAATCAAGAACTCCAACCCTGTGGCCGAAGAAATGGGATTTTGGGTCGGCATGTGGCTAACCGATATCCTGCCGGATTTGCTGGACCTGGACCTGTCTGCCTGTATCGAAATCGGGACCCGCCACCTGGTCCGTGAAACACTGGTCGGGAACCGCATCCTGGAATGGACGATCCGGGGCGCGCCTGACATAGGGCTGGCCTTCTTTTACAGCAGGGACGTCACCCAACGCAAACTGGCGGATCAAGAAGCGGAAAACCGGGCGAAGGAATGGAGGGATACCTTCGACGCGATGAGCGAGTTCGTCTCTGTCCATGACAGGGATTTCAAGATCGTGCGGGCCAACAAGGCTTTGGCAAATTACTTCGGGAAAGAGCCGGATGAACTGGTCGGGAAGTTCTGTTACAAACTGTTCCATAATACCGATGAACCCTGGCCAGGCTGCCCTCACGCCAAAGCCATGGAATCGAGAACCGCAGCGACCCAGGAAATCAATGATCCAAACATAGGATGCCCGCTGCTGATATCCGTATCGCCCATATTCGGCAAAGACGGCCGGATCGAGGGCGGCGTCCACATTGCGCAGGATATCACCGACCGCAAGCAAGCCGAAGAGAAAGTCGAACTGGAACGCAAAAAACTCAAAAATATCCTCGACACCATGTCGGATGGGGTTTACATCGTCAATCAAGGATTCGATCTTGAGTACGTTAATCCGGCAATTGAAAATGAATTCGGCCAGGCAGAAGGCCACAAATGCTACCAATATTTGCATGGGCTGGAAACAACCTGTCCCTGGTGCGTGATAGACAAAGTTATCCAGGGAGAGATGACCCGGTCCGAATGGTCTTCGCCAACGAGCAATAAGGTCTTCGAGTTGATTGACACCCCGATCAGGCAATCGGATGGCAGTGTATCCAAATTGGGAATACGGCACGACATCACCTTACACAAAGAGAATGAAGACCAGCTCAAGCAGGCAAATCACGAATTGATGATCGCAACCCAGGCCGAACAAAACCAAAGACAACTGGCAGAAGCCCTGGTGGATGCGGCCCTTGCCCTAAACAAGAGTTTGAATCTCGAAGAAGTGCTGCCGCTGATCCTGGAAAAAATCGAAGAAGCCATCCCTTATGAGCTGGCTGCCATCACCCTCCTGGAGGATGATTCGTTCTATATTGCCTGCCACCGAGGAGATTGGAAACCGCTGGCAATCCAGGATTACCTGAAAGAGCGTTTTCCACTGGAAGAGTATCCGATTCTTGAAAGTATGCGACGGTCGGGTCAACCGATCCTGATCCTGGATACACGACAGGAACCGGATTGGAACCGGCTGGATGTTTTCGGCTGGTGTCTTTCATTCCTGTCGGCGCCCCTGGTCGTTGAAAAGCAAGTGATCGGCTTCGTAAACCTGTTCGCCGGACAGGCCGGTTTCTTTTCACCGGAGATGCGCGACCGGTTGGCGGCTTTTGCGTCCCACGCGGCCGTCGCCATCCAAAATGCGTGGCTCGTCGAGCGGATCAAGACGAGCAGCGACCGCCTGCAATCACTGTCCCACCGGCTGGTTAGCATCCAGGAAAGCGAGCGGCAGCTCATCGCCAGGGAATTGCACGATGAAGCCGGGCAAATGTTGACTTCCATGAAACTTGACCTGCACTTGCTGCTGAAAAATGCGGCGCAGCCTGAACTGGTCATCAAGAAAGTAAACGAAATGGAGGATTCTGTTGATGAGGTACAGGAGAATCTTCACCGCCTAGCCGCGGCCCTGCGCCCGGCGAGTCTCGACCACCTGGGCCTGGTTGCGGCCATCCGCCAGCACGTGGAATCGATCGGGGAAAAGCAAGGGATCAAGGTCAGCTTCAAATCCGATGAGTTCCAAAAACGCCTCCCGTCAGCCAGCGAGACAGTGCTCTACCGCATCGTGCAAGAAGCCTTGACCAACATCGTCCGCCACGCAAACGCCACCCAGGTGGACGTCCTGTTGACGGAAAGGGATGGCAACCTGATCATGATCATCGAAGATAACGGGACGGGATTCAACCCGGACAACCTCCCCACCAGGGACCATTTGGGGGTATTTGGGATGCGGGAAAGGGCGGAGATGATCGGCGGGAATCTCGTCATCGAGAGCACCCCGGGGATTGGGACCACCGTAATGGTGGAGATAAGTTGCAGCGACCCATTCAGTGAACCCAAACAGGCATCATGAAAAGCAAATATCGCGAAGACCATCTTGAATCTTGTGACAAATATCACTATACTTAAGTCAGAGTTAAATTAGATTCTACTTGAACAACCGTGGTAGAGATGTCTGCCACGATAAAAATGAACGCTTAAGTCTACTAATACTATAGACATTATAGAGCGATACCAGGTCTGATAAGGTAAATATGAAAATCACATTTCGCTTCCCGGTCGGTTGGCTCTTGATCGTCCTGGTTGTCACGGCGTGCAGCCCAACTACGCCTGCATCAAGAGAAGTGAAAGGCGCTATTTCCATTTCAGGGGCTTTTGCCCTCTACCCGATGATGACCCGCTGGGCCGAGGAATTCCAGCACATCCATCCCGGTGTCCAATTTGACATCTCTGCTGGAGGCGCAGGGAAAGGCATGGCCGACGTACTGTCCGGGGCGGTGGATATCGGCATGGTGTCCCGCGAAGTGACGAGCGACGAGGAAAACCAGGGAGCATATTGGGTGGCCGTCACCAAGGATGCCGTTTTTGCCACGATCAACGCCGAAAACCCGGTCGCGGATCAACTGCTGGCGCAGGGCGTCACCCGCGAGACCTTCACCAAAATCTTCGTCACCGGCGAAATCACCACCTGGGGAGAGGTGGTCGGTCGGCCGGAGATCACGGACGCCATCCACGTTTACACCCGATCGGACGCCTGCGGCGCGGCCGAGACCTGGGCCGGATACCTGGGAGCCAGGCAGGCTGACCTGATCGGAACCGGCATCTACGGCGACCCCGGCCTGCTGGACGCGGTTGCCAACGATCCGCTCGGCATCGGGTACAACAACCTGGGGTACGCGTTCGATCTGCTCGAAGGCGAACCCGCCACCGGGACAATCGTCCTGCCGCTCGACCTCAACGGCAACGGGCTGACCGGCCCGGATGAATCCCTGGGGAGCCGGGACGAAGCCCTGGCTTCGATCGCCAGCGGCAGGTATCCCTCGCCCCCGGCGCGGGAATTGAACCTGGTCACGCTGGGTAAACCCTCCGGGCTGGTGCAAGCTTTCGTCGAATGGATCCTGACCGAAGGCCAACGATACGTCAGCAATGCTGGATTCATCCAACTTACCGCGGAGCAACTCGAAGCTGGACTGCTCAAGATCAGATAGTGACATTCTTCAGTTGACTTTACAGGTACGTTCGCATACAATGGGCTTAGAATGTGATTTTTATCACAAATAGGTAGTGTCCGCGCCAAAGGACGTTTGCGAGGAGCATCCGAGAATGCTGCGCCAGATTTTGTAGACGTGTTCGCGTCTGCAAGGAGGCCCTATGCAACGCGCTTCGATCGCAAGTATTTGCCCGTATTGCGGGGTTGGATGTGGTTTATACATCAACACCGCCGACGGCAAGATCACTGGCCTGGATTACATGACCGGACATCCCGTCAGCGAGGGGGCCTTATGCCCGAAGGGAAACGCCAGCCTGGACATCGTTTACCACCACGACCGCCTGCTCTATCCCGTACAACGGGAGGGCGACTGCTTCGAGCGCGTCACCTGGACCGAAGCGCTGAACACCGTTTCGGCGCGGCTCAGCCACATCCGCGCCCATTCCGGGCCGGACGCGCTCGGCTTCCTGGCCTCGGCCAAGGCCACCAACGAGGAGAATTATCTCTTCCAGAAGCTGGCGCGAATGCTGGGGACCAACAACATTGACCATTGCGCCCGTCTCTGACACAGCCCCACAGTGGCCGGTCTGGCCGCTACCCTGGGTTCGGGCGCGATGACCAATCCCATCGTTGACCTGGCAAACGCCGACTGCATCTTCGTGATTGGCTCCAACTTTGCCGAAAACCACCCCATCGTCTCGCGCTGGGTGCTGGACGCGAAGCAGCGCGGCGCGGCGATCATCGTTGCCGACCCGCGCTTCACCCCAACCGCCTGGTCTGCGGACCTGTTCCTGCCGCTCCTGCCCGGTACGGATACCTCGCTCATCAACGCCATGATGAACGTGATCGTCGAAGAGTCGCTGTGGGACGAGGCGTTCGTCAGAGAACGGGTGGAAGGCTTCGACGAATTGTGTGACCTGGTTTCGCAGTACCCGCCGGAACGAGCCGAAACAATCACCGGCGTCCCGGCAGAAGATATCATCCGAGCGGCTCGCGCTTACGCCAATGCGG
Organism: Anaerolineales bacterium UBA5796; assembly: GCA_002418215.1. Lineage (GTDB taxonomy): Bacteria > Chloroflexota > Anaerolineae > Anaerolineales > Villigracilaceae > UBA5796. The sequence continues at coordinate 38,836 of DIDQ01000020.1, read as the reverse complement.
ACGCATCTTCGATCGTGTACTGCATGGGCGTGACCCAACATACCTGCGGCACCGAGACGGTCAGGAACCTGGCGAATTTAGCCATGCTGACCGGGCAGATCGGGCGGCCGGGGACGGGAGTCAACCCGCTGCGGGGGCAGGACAACGTCCAGGGGGCCTGCGACATGGGCGCGCTGCCCAACGTCTATCCAGGCTACCAGCCGGTGGCCGACCCGGCCAACCGCGAAAAATTCGCCAAGACCTTCGGCATGGAAATCGAACAGGTTTCGCCAAAACCCGGTTTGACCCTGGTCGAGATGACCCAGGCCATCCAAGACGGCAAACTGCGCGGGATGGTCATCCTGGGCGAAAATCCTGTTGTCGGTGATCCGAACGCGGCTCACGTGGCCGAAGCGCTCAAGAAACTGGATTTCCTGGCCGTAATTGATATCTTCCCCACCGAGACCAGCGAACTGGCGCATGTCGTTTTACCGGCGGCCTCGTTCGCCGAGAAGCGCGGCAGCAAGACCGCCACCGACCGCCGCGTCCAGTGGATGGAACGCGCTATCGAGCCGGTCGGCGAGGCCATGGCCGACTGGAAGATCATCTGCCGCCTGGCATCCCGCATGGGATTCGAGAAGCAATTTACCTACCCGCATGAAGAAGCCGTCTTCTACGAAATCCGGGCGATGGTGCCGGGTTACGCCGGTCTCAGCCCGGAGCGCTTGCAAGATGCGGTTGGCGGAATCCCCTGGCCGTGCCCGTCGTCCGAGCACCCCGGCACGCCGATTTTGTACACCCAATCCTTCAACCGGCCCGGCGGCAAGGGGCGGATGCTGGCGGCTGAATACCTCCCGCCCGCGGAAACCACGTCGGACGAGTATCCGCTCGTGCTGACCAGCGGACGGGTGGTGCTGCACTACAACGCCGGCGCAATGACGCGCCGCACCAAATCGTTGCAAGAGCGCGAGCCGGAGCTGTTCGTGCAGGTCAACCCGCAGACCGCTGAGTCGTTCGGGGTACGGGAGCAGGCTGATGCGTTGGTCACGACCCGCCGGGGAGAGGCCCGGGCGAGGGTCCGTCTCACCCGCCGCATCCCGCCCGGGGTGCTGTTCATGCCCTTCCATTTCCCCGAAATGAACCTGCTGACCAACGACGCCCTCGACCCGACCGCCGGGATTCCCGAATACAAAGCGGCCGCCTGCCGCATCCGGCCGGTGGAGGAAGGAGACGGCCATGCCTAAGGTCTTCTATCTCGACGTGACCCGCTGTACGGGCTGCCGCTCGTGCGAGGTGGCCTGCGAGCGCGAGCACCACGGCCGCTCGAACATGTTCGTGCAGGTGATTGACGAAAGTTACGCCGTGCCGATCAACTGCCGCCACTGCGAGGAAAACCCCTGCATCGAAGTCTGCCCCACCCAGGCCATCCACCGCGAAACGCCCGATATCGTCTCGATTGCCGCCATGCGCTGTATCGGCTGCCAGCTTTGCACGCTGGCCTGCCCGTTCGGGGCAATCTGGTTCGACCGGCTGAACAAGGTGGCCCGCAAATGCGACCGCTGCCTGCCGCGCCTGGAACGCGGCGAAGAACCGGCCTGCGTGGCCACCTGCCCGGCGCGGGCGCTGGCCTACGGCGAAATGCACCAGATGATGGCGCTGGCCGAAGCGCGCGGCGAACACGCCATCTTCCATCGCTCCAGCGGCGATTTCGGCACGCTGGTGACCATCCCGCGCAATTGGAACGGGAAAGGAGAGTGACATGCTGCTCGACGTGAAAACCACCATCTCTCAGGATTTACAGGACCGCCTGCGCTCGCCCTACCTGCGGATCGAGGAATTGCGCGGCGACATGGTGATTGCCAGCGCTGCACCCTCGGACCTGGTGCCGGCTGTCCGTTTTATCCGCGACAGGCTCGGCGGACGGTTCATCACCTCCGCCGGGGCCGACACCCGTCCGCTGACGGGGATGTACCAGGTCACGCAGCTTTTTGCGCTCGACAAAGACAAGACTTTCCTGGCGCTGAACGTGGAAGTTGACCCGGCCAGGGCCAGCATCCCCAGCTTTACCGAGATCATCCCCGGCGCAAACTGGGCCGAACGGGAAGTGTACGACATGATCGGCGTGGAAGCAGCCGGGCATCCCGACCCGCGCCGCCTGGTGCTGCCCGATGACTGGCCCAACAACGTTTATCCGCTGCGCAAGGACTTCAAAGTGGACGAGCGTCCGCCCGCCGCGCCAGGCAACAAGGTGCGCCTCAACCTCCCGCCCAAGGATGCCAGCGTGCTGCCGATCGGCCCGTTCTTCCCCACGCTGGAGGAGCCGGTCTTCATCAACCTGTTCGTGCATGGCGAAGAGATCGTCGGCATGGACTACCGCGGCTTCTACGGTCATCGCGGCGTGGAGAAATTGGCCGACGCAGAGTTAACCTACCAGCAGGTCCCGTACATTGCCGAGCGCATCTGCGGGATATGAGGGTGCGTTCACAGTACGTGTTACTGTCAAGCCATTGAAAAAGCCGCCGGGATCGAAGTCCCGCGCCGCGCCCGCTACATCCGCACCGTGCTGCTCGAACTGGAACGCATCCACAGCCACCTGTTGTGGATCGGGCTGGCCTGCCACTTCATCGGGTTCGACACGCTCTTCATGCAATCCTGGCGCATCCGTGAACCGGTCATGTGGCTGACCGAATACCTGACCGGCAACCGCAAGACCTACGGGATGAACAAGGTCGGCGGCGTGGCGCGTGACCTGCCGTCCGATTACCGGGAACGCATCCTGCCGGTGGTGGGCAGGATCGAAACCGAGACGCTGGGGGCTGTGGACGCCATATTGGGCGACTCATCCCTCCAGGCGCGCCTGTCTGGAACGGGTGTCATCAGTTACGAGGACGCCCGCGCCTTCTGCGTGGTGGGTCCCACCGCCCGAGGCTCCGGCGTGGACATTGACGCCCGGCGCGACCATCCGTTTGCAGCCTACGACGAAGTCGAGTTCGAAGTCTGCGTCGAGCAGGGCGGCGACATCTGGGCGCGCACGCTGGTACGCATCCGCGAGACGATGGAATCGATCAAGATCGTGCGCCAGTTGCTGGACAAGATGCCCGGCGGCCCGGTCATGGCCAAGTTCGACGAGATCCCGCCCTATCGAGTAGGCGTCAGTTCGGTCGAGGCGCCGCGCGGCGAAGTCCATCACTACGCCATGACCGGCCCGGACAACCGTCCGTACCGCTGGCGGGTGCGCGCCCCGTCTTACAACAATTTGCAGGTCATCCCGTCCATGCTGCGCGGGCAAAAGATCGCCGATGCGCCCATCAGCGTCGGCAGCCTCGACCCGTGCTTCTCCTGCACCGAGCGCATGGCAGTGATTGACAAAGATAGCGGCGCACAGAAGATTTACACACGCGAAGAGTTAATGCGGTATAGCAAAAATGTCATTGCGAGGAGCGGCGGAGCCGTGACGAAGCAATCTCCCGTTAGCGAGGAGATTGCTTCGGTCGCTGCGCTCCCTCGCAATGACAACGAGAGGGGAGGGTAGATGTTCAAACACACGATTTCCGAACTCAAGGAAGCCCTGGTCTGCCTGCAAGCCGGGCAGGTGACGCTCCACTATCCCTTCGAGCCGAGCGTGGTGGCAGATACCTTCCGCGGGCGGCCGGTGCTGAACACCCGCAAGTGTATGTGCTGCGGCGCTTGCGCCAACGCCTGCCCGTCCCGCCTGATCACCCTGACCGACGGCGGCGGCATCCGCGCCCTGCACTTCGAACTGGGACGCTGTACCTACTGCGGCAACTGCCGGGATGCCTGTCCGCAGGAGGCCATCGAGATGTCGAACCAGTTCGAAACGGCCACCGCCAACCCGGATGACCTGGTCATCCACGCCGAGTTTTACCTGCAAACCTGCCGCGAGTGCAGCGCGGTGGTCGGCTCGCAGCGCGAAGTGGACGTGGTGCGCGAAAAACTGAGCAACAGCCCGGTGCGCTTGAACTATGCCGATTACTTCGACCTGTGTATCACCTGCCGCCGCAAACGGGCCATCCATACCCCGTCGCTGACCCTGGAGGTGGTGCCATGAATGATGCGTTCGATAAGGCGCTCGACTGGTGCTTCAAGAAATCCATCTGGGTCTATCACGTCAATGCGGGCGGGTGCAACGGCTGTGACATCGAAATCCTGGACGCGCTCACGCCTTATTACGACGTGGAACGCTTCGGGATCAAGCTGGTGCATACCCCCCGTCATGCAGATGCGCTGCTCGTGGCCGGACCTGTGACCCGTCAGGTGCATGAACGGCTTCTCCGCATCTACGAGGCCACGCCCGATCCCAAGCTGGTGATCGCGGTCGGTTCCTGCGCCATGGGTGGCGGCATCTGGCACAACTCCTACGCCACCCTGGGCGGACTGGGCAACGTGCTGCCGGTCGCCGTCTACATCCCCGGCTGCCCGCCCCGCCCTGAAGCCATTCTCTACGGCGTGGCCCAGGCGCTCGGGCTAGTCCCGCAGCAGGTCAAGAAGCAGGAATACGTGGAGGTGATATGAACTGGGCCAACCTTCCCCTGGCTTTGCTCTACACCTTGATTTTCCCCGGCTTCTTGTTCACGGCAATAGTCGGCCTGCTCCTGACCTGGGTTGACCGCAAAGTGACCGCGGTTGTCCAGAGCCGCATGGGACCGCCCTGGTTCCAGCCCTTCGCCGACATCGGCAAACTGCTCTCCAAGCGCATGATTGTCCCCAAAGGCGTGCGGACGGTGGGCTTCATCAGCGCGCCGCTGCTCTCCATAGCGGGATCAACCCTGGCCTCCGTGATCGTTTTCCTGGCGTTGTTCGACCCATCCGGCGGTTTCATGGGTGACCTGATCGTGCTGGTGTATCTTTCGACCCTGCCCGCCATTTCGCTGATCATCGGCGGCGCTTCGTCGCGCAGTCCGTTCGGGGCGATTGGCGCCAGCCGCGAGATGAGCATGGTCCTGGCCTACGAAGTCGGTTTCCTGCTGGCCATCGTGACCGTCATCGTGCAGACGGGTTCGATCCGTTTCTCCGAAATCCTGGCTCATCAGGCCCAAAACGGCCCGGTGCTGTGGAGCATCTCCGGCTTCATCGCCGCGGCGGTCATGCTGCTGTGTATGCAGGCCAAGCTGGGATTCCTGCCCTTCGACATCAGCGAAGCCGACACCGAGTTGATCGGCGGTCCGCTGGCCGAATACTCCGGCGTGGGACTGGCGCTCTTCAAACTCTCGCGGGCGATGATGTTCTTCTTCCTGCCGGTCTTTATGGTATTGATCTTCACCGGCGCGCCGCAGTTCAGTTTGCTCTCGATTCTGGGCTTCCTGGTCAAATTGCTAACCGTACTGGTGCTGTTGATCCTGATCAAGATCACCCATGCCCGCCTGCGCCTCGACCAGGCCCTGCGCTTCTTCTGGACGAAGATTGGGCTGGCAGGGCTTATCGCTCTGGCCTTTGCTTTGCTAGGCCTGTAGTAGGTCACGTTTGAAACGTGACCTACGAAAGAAGATAAAAAAAGGAAATGCCTATGCTTGCAATCGCTACCTTCGGCATCCCAATCATCGGCTCGGTCCTGACCCTGATCGCCGACCGCATCAACGGCCTGTTGCGCAACATCCTGGCCTTGCTGACGGTCACAGCGACATTGGCCTGCGCCCTGTTCCTGATTCCCATCGCAGAAACAGCCGAAACGGTCATGCTCGGACCCTCGACCATCCCCGGCTTCGGCTTCAATTTCATCATTGACGGCTTGGGCGTATACGTCGCCATCATGTCCGCCTTGATCGGCCTGTTGATCGTGGCTTACTCGGTCGGCTACATGCGGGATTACGAGCATTTGGGCGAGTACTACTTCCTGGTGGTGCTCTTCCTGGGCGCGATGATGGGACTGGTGCTCTCGGCCAACTTGCTGCTCATCTACATCTTCTGGGAAATCACCGCCATCTGCTCCTGGCGGCTGATCGGTTTCTTCCGGGACCCCGAACACCTGCGCAGCGCAGACACGGCCCTGCTGATGACCGTCTTCGGCTCGTTCTTCATGCTGGTCGGCATGGAGATGGTCTGGCACGAAACCGGCACGTTGACCGTGGCCGCCATCCGCGGACGGGGGATCAGCGACCTGGCGATGTTCTTCATGTTCATCGGCATCCTGGCCAAGTCGGCCCAGGTTCCGCTGCAAATCTGGCTGCCGGCCGCAGGCGTGGCCCCCTCTCCCGTCACGGCCCTGCTCCATGCGGCGGTGCTGGTGGTGATCGGCGTCTTCGCCTTCGCCCGCATCTTCATCGGCGCGTTCAACCTGCCCCCCAACTGGCAGGCCTACACTTCCATTGTCGCCACATTGACCATCCTGATCGCCGGCGGCGCGGCCCTGGTGGAGAACAACGCCAAACGCATCCTGGCCTATTCCACGCTGGGACAATTGGCTTACGTCTACCTCGGCTTCGCCAGCATGACCGCCATCGGCATCGTCGGCGGGCTGGTCTTCCTGCTGGCGCACAGCCTGGCCAAAGCCGGATTATTCCTGTGCGTGGGCATCATCGAACACAAGACCCATACCAAAGACATCCGCGAACTGGGCGGCATGTTCCGCAACTTCCCGGCAACCGCCATCGCTTTCATCCTGTGCGCCCTGACCATCATCGGCTTCCCGCCCTCGGCGGGCTTCGTCGGCAAGATGATGATCATCATGGGCGCGCTCGAAGGCGGAAAGGCCATCTTTGCGGCGCTGGCAGTGCTGGGCGCATTGCTCAGCCTGGGCTACATGCTGCGCCTGTTCAACGCCGTTTTCCTGGGCCAGAACGCCCGCTGGAAGGAAATCCGGGAGGGCACGCCCGGCATGGTGCTGACCGTGGTCGCTTTTGCGGTGTTGTCTCTTCTCGCCGGGCTGGCCGTCACGCCGCTGCTGGACATCGTCCAGGTGTTGGTGGGGCAGATGACAGGGTGACACCATGAACACACTCCTTTTCTTCCCAATCGCTATCCCCATCCTCGTCGGGCTGATCTGCTTATTGACGCGGAAACAGGATAAGGTCCCGCGAGAAGCGCTGACGGTACTCACGGCACTTGCCTCGCTGGCGCTGTCCGTCTTCATCTTCGTCCAGCCCGACCTGTCCATCTCCGTCCGCTGGCTGCAATTCACATCCAGCCTCTCGGTCGGCTTCGACCTGCATACTTCGGCTTTCGCCCGCTTCACGCTTGCCGTCATCGCCGCCTTCGGGCTGCTGGCCGGGCTGTACTCGCTGAGATTCATGCGCTCACACCCGCGCCACCGCGAATATTACGCCTACTTCCTGATGGCGCTGGGCGTGACGAGCGGGGCGGTGCTGGCGGAGAACTTCGTGCTGCTGCTGTTCTTCTGGGAGATGCACGGCTTCCTGCTGTTCCTGATGGCAGGTTTGAACGGGGACTCGGCGCTGCCCGCCTCGACGCGGACCCTGATGATCGCCGGAATCGGCGACCTGACGCTTTTACTCGGCATCGGTCTGCTCTGGACCCAAACCGGCTCGCTGTCCATCAGCGGACTCTCGGCCCTGGCCCTGACTCCGTCAACCCCAACGCTGGGAGCGGCCTTCCTGCTGATGGCGCTGGGAGCCTTCGCCAAAGGCGGGATCATGCCGCTGCACACCTGGATCCCGGCGATCTCGACCGAGACGCCCATGACGGTGATGGGCTACTTCACCTCGCTGGACAAGATGCTCGGCTTCTACCTGCTGACGGTGCTCTCGCTGCAAATCTTCGACGTTTCCGGCTGGGCGGGCTGGCTGCTGATGACGGTCGGCGCGGTGACGCTGCTGGGCGGCGTGCTGATGGCCGTCATCCAGAAAGATTTTCGCCGCATGTTGGCCTTCCATTCGATTTCGCAGGTTGGCTACATGGTCATCGGCATCGGCACGGGGACACCGTTGGGGGTGATCGGCGGGCTGTTCCACCTGTTGAATATGATCATCGTCAAGGGCAGCCTGTACCTGTGCGGCGGCTCGGTCCAATACCGCACCGGCAAGACCAAGTTCGACGAGCTGGGCGGTCTCGCCAAAACCATGCCGTGGACCTTCGTTTCCACGTTGATTGCTTCGTTGGCGATTGCGGGTGCGCCGCCGCTGAATGCTTTTGTCTCCAAATGGATGGTCTACCAGGGCATCATCGAGCGCGGCGGAGCGGTCTTCCCCGTCTTCCTGCTGGTGGCCATGTTCGGCTCGGCGCTGACGCTGGCATCCTTCATGAAACTGCTCTATTCGATGTTTTGGGGCGACAAGCCTGCCGGGCTGGGCGAAGTTCACGAATCGCCCTGGACAATTACCGCGCCCATCTTCATCCTGGGATTGCTGGCGGTCGGCTTTGGCGTGTCCTACCAGTGGCCTGTGACCGCGCTGCTCACCCCGATTTTAGGCCCAGGAGCGCAGGTCTCGACGATTGGCCTGTGGGATTCCAACCTGGCCACCCTGCTGCTGATCGCCTCCCTGCTGGCCGGGCTGGTCGTCTACTGGGCGGGGCGTCCCCGCCGCAGCCGCGAAGCGGACGTGTTCCTGGGCGGCGAAGCCCTCGATCCCGAAATCTACCGCGTCCCCGGCACACACTTCTACGGCCCGGTCAAGAGCATGGACGGGTTGAAGCAGGCTTACGCACTGGCCGACCATGGTTCGTTCGACCTGTACCTGCAAGGCGCACTGGTCACGCGGCGGGTCTCGCGCTGGGTCTACAAATACATAGACCAGGCCCTGGCCGATTTCTACCAGGAAGTCATCCCGGCCCTGCTCTCGCTGGTCGGCGAGGTGCTGCACGTGCTGAACACCCGCATGGTGCTGACCCGCGTCCTGTGGGCGCTATACGCCCTGGGCGGGCTGGCGATCCTGTTCGCGCCGGAGCAGGCCGATCTCATCACGTTGACGCGCCTGATCGCCTGCACCGGCATGATCGGCTGGGCCTTCCTGGCCTGGGTCGAGACCGACTTGCAGCGCATGTTGGTGCTGGCAGCCACCAGCCAGCTTGGGTTTGTCGTGCTGGGGATCACGCTCTCGTCGGGGGTGGCGCTCTCGTACCTGGCGACAGGCAGCATTGCGCTGTTGGTGTTGTTCGCCGTCACCTATTTCATCCGCCGCAGCCTGAACACTACCAGCATCGAGCAGATGTCCGGGCTGGCGGCCAGGATGCCGGTCGCTTTCGTCTTCTTCGTCCTGGCGGCGCTGTGGCTTTCGGGGTTGCCGCCCTTCGGCAGTTTCTTCAGCAAGTTCCGGCTGGGGGTGGCGGCGGGCGAGATCAGTCCCTTTCTGACGATTGCCATCACCGGCGCGGCAATCCTGACGCTGGCGTATTTGTTGAGGCCGATACGAAGGTTTTTAGGGAACGCGTAGATGTTTGCCGAACTGGGCACTCGGCTGACAGGTAAACGCATTCTCCTTCTTGGGGTTGGGAACCGGCTGCGCGGCGACGATGCGGTCGGTTCCCTTCTGGTTGAACGCCTGCAAGGCAAAGCTGACATCCCCATGATTGACGCCGGGGATGTCCCGGAAAATTATCTCGGCCCCATCGAAGGCTCCGGCGCGGAGGTGGTTTTGGTCGTTGATGCAGCCGATTTCGGGGGAGATGTTGGCGACACGGCTATTTTCGACATCGGACAGTTGCAAGGGAAATCCATTTCCACACACACGGCCAGTTTAGGGTTGTTATTCAAAGTCATCCCGCCCGAAAAGCGGCCGCAGGTGATCGTATTGGGCATCCAACCGGGGAATCTGGAGTTAAGCCAGGGGTTATCGGAGCCGGTTCTGGGGGCGCTGGAGAGTCTGGAAAGATTGCTCACCGGTATCCTTGAACAGGGTGCGGTAGACACGGGGAAATAAATCACGCGCGCAAAGGCCATCATTGCTTTTTCCGCAATTATTGGGGTATAATCTGACTGGTCAGACCACTTACCAGTCAGGAGCAACATGGATCAATGGAACCCCGTCCAACGGCCCGCCGGGATCGCCGAGCAGAGATTACTCGAAGCGATCCTGAGCGGGCATTTCCCTGCCAACACCAGCCTGCCCGGCGAGCGTGACCTGGCCGCCCAGGTCGGCGTCACCCGCCCCACCCTGCGCGAAGCCCTCCAGCGCCTGGCCCGTGATGGCTGGCTCGACATCCAGCACGGCAAGCCGACCCGCGTCCGGGATTACTGGCAGGAGGGCAACATGGGCGTGCTCGCCGTCCTGGCCCAAATGCCCGGCCACCAGCCCCCTGATTTCGTGGCCCACCTGCTCGAAATCCGGGTCTTGATGGCCCCCGCCTATACCCGTCAGGCCGTGGAGCAGGCTTCGGCAGAGGTCGCTGCGTTCCTGTCCGCCTATTCGGAACTTGCCGACACCTCGTCCGCCTTCGCCCGCGCCGACTGGGAACTCCATCACCTGCTCACCCTGCGGGCCGCCAATCCCATTTTCTGCCTGCTGCTCAACAGTTTCCAAAGCCTGTACCAGGTGATGGGCGAGCGCTACTTCGCCGCCGCCGAAAACCGGGACCGTTCCCGCGCCTATTACGCCCGGCTGCTGGATTGCGCCAAAGACGGCGCAGCCGGCGACGCCGAAAAGTTGACCCGCGAGGTCATGGAAGAAAGCCTGGCGCTGTGGAAAAAAGCGCCGTAACCTGTCATTGCGAGGAGCGTTCGTCGCGACGAAGCAATCCTTCAATTGTTCAGGAGATTGCTTCGGGGGTGGGACTGCACTTAAACGTGGACAACCTTTGATCCGCTAATCTACGCCAATCTGCGCTAATTTTTGCGCCGATTTCGGGCTAAATGTCTTTGATTAGCGGAGATTAGCGAAAATTCGCGGATTCTTTTCTGTGCTGTTCGGGCCTCCACGCCTAACTGCGGTGATACCGCTTCGGGCTTTGCCCTCGCAATGACAGGAGAATTGGAGTAAAGATGAAACGCTGGAATGGTTGGGGAAATGCGGACACGGACTACCCTGTGCCGCCTTCCGCCCTGGGCTATTTGACGAAAACCCTCGGGGCGCTCGCGCCGCATCCTGATACCGCCAAAGAAAAAATCCTCGCTGCTGTACCTCCGTCCCGCCTACTTGCCCACCCGCTGGTGGATGTCTCCGCCGAGGCGCGCCTGGCTCACGCCCGAGGCCAGTCCATGCGGGATTGGGTGGACCTGCGCTGCGGGCGCATTGACACTTTCCCCGACGGGGTGGCCTTCCCCGAAAGCGACGAGGACGTGCGCGGTCTGCTGGAGTTTGCCCGCCAGACGGGCGCAAAAGTCATCCCCTACGGCGGCGGGACGAGCGTGGTCGGCCACATCACCCCGCTCAAGTCCGACGCGCCGGTGTTGACCCTCTCGCTCGAAAAAATGGCCCGCCTGCTCGCCCTGGACGAGACCAGCCGCCTGGCGACCTTCCAGGCTGGCGTAGCCGGGCCGCAACTCGAAGCCCAGCTCAAGGATCGCGGCTACACGCTGGGGCATTTCCCGCAATCTTTCGAGTATTCCACCCTCGGCGGCTGGATCGTCACCCGCTCCAGCGGACAACAATCGTATCGCTACGGCAAGATCGAGCAACTCTTCGCCGGCGGGATCATGGAAACGCCGCGCGGCCGCCTGGAGCTGAAACCCGTCCCGGCTTCAGCGGCCGGCCCGGACCTGCGCGAGATGGCGCTCGGGTCGGAGGGGAGGCTGGGGGTCATCACCCAGGCCCAGGTCCGGGTGCGATCCGTGCCCGAGGCCGAATCCTTCCACGGGATTTTCTTCCCCACCTGGGAGCAGGGAAATGCCGCGGTCCGGGACATCGTCCAGAATGAAATCCCGGTTTCGATGCTGCGGCTGAGCAACCCGCTCGAAACCGAGACCACGCTGATCCTTTCGGGCAAAAGCTGGGTGGATGCAGCCCGGCGCGGCCTGAACTTCATCGGTTTCGGCGATGAACGCTGCCTGCTGGTCTTCGGCGTTACCGGGACGAGCGGGCAGGCGCAGCGGATCGGGCGGGAGGTGAGCGCCCTGAGCCGCAAACACGGCGGGCTGTTCGTCGGGACGGTCGTCGGGCGCGCCTGGGAAAAGAACCGCTTTCGAGCGCCGTATTTACGCAACACACTCTGGGAATGCGGCGTGGCGATTGACACGCTGGAGACCGCCCTGCCCTGGTCACAGGTGGGCGAGGCGTCGGCTGCCATCCCGGAATCCATCGTGGAGACGATGGAAAAGCATGGCGAGCGCGTCCTGGCGTTCACGCACCTGTCACACGTTTACCGGGACGGAGCGAGCATCTACACCACCTATCTATTCCGCCGCACCGACGACCCGGACGAGTTGCTGGCGCGTTGGCAGGATATAAAACAGAACGCCAGCCTGACCCTGCAAAGTTTCGGCGGGACGATCTCGCACCAGCACGGCGTCGGCCTGGACCACGCGCCCTACCTGCCCGCCGAAAAAGGCCCGCTCGGCATGGACGCGATCCGCGCCGTCTGCCGCTCGTTCGACCCGGACGGGATGATGAACCCCGGCAAGTTGTTTTAGACGATGGACTGTGGACGGTGGACAGTAGAAGGTCTTCGGTCTACGGTCCACCGTCCGGGAGAAGGATGGCTATTATGGACTGGACTCGCGGTTGGCGCGATAAGGTTTGGAGTGAGCTGGACCAGCCCTGGGACCTGATCGTCATCGGCGGGGGCATCACCGGCGCGGGGATACTGCGCCAGGCAGCGCACGCCAAACTGCGCGCCCTGCTGGTCGAAGCGGACGACTTCGCCTCGGGCACCTCCAGCCGCTCGTCCAAGCTGGTGCATGGCGGGATGCGCTACTTGAAGAACGCCCAGTTCAAGGTCACGCTGGAATCGGTCAGCGAGCGCGAATACCTGCTGAAACAGGGGCGCGGGCTGGTCAACCGGCTCGGATTCCTCTACGCCTGCCTCGCAGGCGACCGGATGCCGGGCTGGGTCTTCGGCACGGGGCTGGTCGTGTACGACCTGATGGCGCGGCAATGGTCCCACCGTTCTTACGATGCCGACGACATGCGCGAACTCTGTCCCCCGCTGACCGCGCCGGGACTGCGCGGCGGCTACCGCTACTTCGACGCCAACACCGACGACGCCCGGCTGGTCCTGCGGCTGCTGCGCGACGCCGTGACCGACGGCGGCCTGGCCCTCAACTACGCCCGTGTGACCTCGCTCCTGCGCTCCCAAAACGGACAGGTGCGCGGCGTCGTCTTGCGCGACACTTCCGGCGAATGCGAGCGGGAGGCCGAAGTCACCGCCAAAGTGGTCATCAACGCCACCGGCGCCTGGGCAGATAACTTGCGCGGGAATTTGCAAAAGAAGCCGCGCCTGCGCCCGCTGCGCGGCAGCCATCTCGTCCTGCCCTTCGACCGCCTGCCGCTGACCCGTTCAGTGTCCTTCCTGCACCCGCGAGACGGGCGTCCTGTCTTTGCCCTGCCCTGGGAAGGCGCGGTCATCTTCGGCACCACCGACGTGGACCACGGCCCCGACCTGCAAACCGACCCCTCCATCAGCGCCGCGGAAGCGGAGTACCTGCTCTCCGGCTTGCAGGCCGTCTTCCCCGGCCAGGGACTGGCCTTCGAGGACGTCCTCTCCACCTATTCGGGCTTGCGCCCGGTGGTGGATACCGGCAAGGCCGACCCGTCGAAGGAATCCCGCGAGCACGCCATCTGGGACGAGGACGGCCTGCTGACCGTCAGCGGCGGCAAACTGACCACTTTCCGCATCATGGCCCGCGACGCGCTCAAGGCCGTTCGCAAATATCTCGGCCCCATCCCCTTCGACCCCGATACGCCGGTGCTGGCTCCCTTCCCGCCCCAAGCCGAATCCCTCTTCATGGAAACCAGACTCCCGCCCGCCCAGCAGTTGCGCCTGCTGGCCCGCTACGGGACCCAGTCGGCCCAGACCTTCCTCGCCGACGACTCCCATGAGACGATCCCGGGCACGGCTTACCTGTGGGCCGAACTCCGGCAGGCGGCCCGCGCCGAGGGCGTCGTCCACCTGGATGACCTGCTCCTGCGCCGCGTCCGCCTCGGCCTGCTGGCCTCCCACGGCGGCCTGGGCCTGCTCCCGCGCATCCGCGCGTTGGTCCAGCCCGAACTCGGCTGGGACGACGCCTGCTGGGAAAAGGAAGCCCATGAATATGCTGATTTATGGGAACACTCCTACGGACTTTCCCAAGCCGGATGAGACGGGAAAGTTCGCCATGAGCGCTCCCGATCAACACGGGAAGCTAAAAGTATGCAATACTTTTCAAAAAGTGTGCAATGCTTTAACCCAAAGTATGCAATACTTTAATCAAAAGTATGCAATGCTTTTCAAAAAGTATGCAATGCTTTCGAAAAAGCATGTAATACTTTTTCTCGCTAATTTCTGAGGAGCCAACCATGCCCGAAAACCTGCTCGCCATAGATAACGGCACCCAGTCGGTGCGCGCCCTGCTCTTCGACCCGCGCGGCACGCTGCTCGCCAAACAGCGCATCCCCATCGAGCCATATTTTTCCACCGCGCCCGGCCTGGCCGAACAAGACCCGGATGTCTTCTGGCGCGCCGTCTGCGAGGCCTGCCGGGGGCTGTGGGCGCAGGGCGTGGACAAAACCTCCATCGCCGCGGCCGCCCTGACCACCCAGCGCAGCACCCTCGTCAACGTGGACAAAAACGGCCGGCCGCTCCGCCCGGCCATCGTCTGGCTCGACCAGCGCCGCACCGAGGGCCTCAAACCCGTCGGCGGGCTGTGGGGCGCGGCCTTCGCCGTCGCCGGGGCCTCCGGGACGGTGGCCTACCTCCAGGCCGAGGCCGAGGCCAATTGGATCCGCACCCACCAGCCCGAAGTCTGGGACGCCACGCACAAGTACCTCTTCCTGTCCGGGTACCTCGTCCAGCGGCTGACCGGCCAATTCGTCGATTCCGTCTCCAGCCAGGTCGGATACGTCCCCTTCGATTACAAAACCCAAACCTGGGCCAAACCCTGGGACTGGAAATGGCAGGCCGTCCCGATGGAAAAGCGGCTCTTGCCGGACCTCGTGCCGGCCGCCGCGCCCCTGGGCGTCATCTCGGCTGAGGCTGCCTCCGCCACCGGCCTGCCGCAGGGACTCCCGCTCATCGCGGCCGCGGCCGACAAAGCCACCGAAGTGCTCGGGGCGGGCTGTCTCGAGCCGCACATCGGCTGCCTGAGTTACGGCACGACCGTCACCCTCAACACCACTCACAAAAAATACATCGAAGTCATCCCGCTCCTGCCGCCCTATCCCGCCGCCGTGTCGGGCCGGTACAGCTTCGAGATCCAGGTCCAGCGCGGTTACTGGATGGTGACCTGGTTCAAGCACCAGTTCGGGCTGCGGGAGCAAAGGATCGCCGACGAGCGCGGCATCGAACCCGAAACCCTGTTCGACGAACTGGTGCGGGCCGTCCCGCCCGGCTCCGACGGGCTGGTCTTGCAGCCCTACTGGTCCCCCGGACTGCGCTTCCCCGGCCCCGAAGCGCGCGGCGCGGTCATCGGCTTCAGCGACGTGCATACCCGCGCCCATCTCTACCGCGCCATCCTGGAAGGGCTGGCCTACGCCATGCGCGAAGGCGCCGAGCGGACCGCCAAACGCAGCGGCATCCCCATCACCGAGCTGCGCGTGGCGGGCGGCGGCAGCCAGTCCGAGGCAGCCCTGCAACTGACCGCGGACGTGTTCGGCCTGCCCGCTTCGCGCCCGCACGTGTACGAGGCCTCCGGCCTGGGCGCGGCCCTGGATGCGGCCGTCGGCGCGGGACTCCACCCCGATTTCCCGGCCGCCATCCGCGAGATGACCCGGGTCCGCGACACCTTCGAACCGGACCCGAAAGCCCACGAACGTTATAACGAGTTGTATCACGGGGTATACAAGAAAATGTACGGGCGGCTGAAGCCGCTTTATCAGTTCATGCGGGAGAAGTCCAAGGCTGCCTAACCCGGACAAGCCGGAATTCTCACCACTGAGGGTGCGTCGCACCTTTCTAAACGGGATTGATCCGCTCGAAAACAGTTCGTCCGCTAAACGGGATTAGCCCGTCGGGCAGGTGCGACGCACCCCTGCGCTTCTCTACACCTTCGGCCCGGCGGCCATCACTTCGGGCGGGGCGTGAGGGTGCGTCGCACCTTTCTAAACGGGATTGATCCGCTCGAAAGCAGTTCGTCCGCTAAACGGGATTAGCCCGTCGGGCAGGTGCGACGCACTCTTGTGCTTCTCTACACCTTTGGCCCGGCGGCCATCACTTCGGGCGGGGCGTGAGGGTGCGTCGCACCTTTCTAAACGGGACTGATCCGCTCGAAAGCAGTTCGTCTGCTAAACGGGATTAGCCCGTCGGGCAGGTGCGACGCACTCCTGCGCTTCTCTACACCTTTGGCCCGGCGGCCATCACTTCAGGCGGGGCGTGAGGGTGCGTCGCACCTTTCTAAACGGGATTGATCCGCTCGAAAGCAGTTCGTCCGCTAAACGGGATTAGCCCGTCGGGCAGGTGCGACGTACTCCTGCGCTTCTCTACACCTTTGGCCCGGCGGCCATCACTTCGGGCGGGGTGGCATCTTTGAACTTCTTGATGTTGTCCACGAAGCGGGCGGCGAGCTGGCGGTATTTCTTCCAGTACTCGTCCTTGTCCGGCCAGGAGGTGGACGGGTCGAGCACTTCGGCGGGGACTTCGGGGCAGGTCACCGGGACCTGGAAGCCGAAGACCGGGTCAGTCTTGAACTCGACCCCGTTCAAGGCCCCGCTCAGGGCAGCCCGCAGCATCGCACGGGTATAGCGGATGCTGATGCGCTTGCCGATCCCGTAGGCTCCGCCCACCCAGCCGGTATTGACCAGCCAGCAGGTCACGCCGTAGCGTTCGATCTTGCGCTTCAATAAATCTGCGTAATAGGCGGGATGATGTACCATGAAGGGCGCGCCGAAGCAGGCCGAGAAGGTGATCTCCGGCTCTGCGCCCAGGCCCACTTCCGTGCCGCCGACCTTCGAGGTGTAGCCAGAGATGAACTGGTACATGGTCTGTTCGGTCGAGAGGCGGGCGATGGGCGGCATCACGCCCGAAGCGTCGCAGGTCAGCAGGATCACGTTGCGGGGATGCCCGGCCTTCTTCTCCGGCACGGCATTGTCAATGAACGAGAGCGGGTACGAGGCGCGGGTGTTCTCGGTCAGTTCGTCGCTGTCCAGGTCTATCAGGCGGGTGATCGGGTCGAAGACCACGTTCTCCAGGATGGTGCCGAAGCGGCGGGTGGCGGCGTAGATTTCCGGTTCGGCGGTCGGCGAAAGCTGGATGACCTTGGCGTAGCAGCCGTCCTCGTAGTTGAAGACGCCCGCGTCGCTCCAGCCGTGTTCGTCGTCCCCTATCAGACGCCGGGACGGATCGGCGGAGAGAGTCGTTTTCCCGGTCCCGGAGAGACCGAAGAAGAGGGCCACATCGTTGGGGTCGTCCGGGCTGACGTTGGCCGAACAGTGCATGGACATCACCCCGTCCAACGGCAGCAGGTAGTTCAGCACGGTGAAGACCGATTTCTTGATCTCGCCGGCGTAGGCCGAGTTGCCGATGACGGCCATCTTCTGGGCGAAATTGAGGGCGATGAAGGTGTCGCTGCGGGTCCCGTCAATCTGGGGGAAGGACTTGAAGGACGGGATGGCGAAAATGGTGAACTCGGGCACAAAGCGCTGGTACTCGTCCTTCGACTGCGGGGTGATGAACATGTTGCGGACGAACATGCTGTGCCAGGCGTACTCGGTGACGATCCGCACCGGCAGGCGGTAGGCTTCGTCGGCCCCGGCGTAGCAGTCCTGGACGAACAGGTCGCGGCCTTGCAGGAAGCCCTGCAAACGGGCGAACAGTTCCTCGAACTTGTCTTCGGCCATGGGACGGTTGTACTGTCCCCACCAGATGTTGCCTTCGGTGGAGGCTTCGCGCACGACGAATTTGTCGTTCGCGGACCGGGCGGTATGCGGGCGCGTATCGGCGACGAACGGCCCCCCGAGCACGATCCGGCCTTCGTCCCGGAAACTCGCTTCTTCGTAGAGGGCCTCGGTCGGCAGGTTCCAGTAAATCTGCCCGACGTTGGTCAGCCCGTGGTTGGCCAACCCGAAATCGGACTTGTAGGCTTTGGCGTACTGCTGCGCCGGGGTTTTGATGTTGAGTAGGTTGTTCATAAGTGTTCTCTCTGCGTAGTAACGACTTTAGTCGTTTATCGATCGGTCAAAATGAGCGACTGAAGTCGCTACTACAATTTATAACCAATCCCTGATCAGTTTGCGGTCGCCGATGTAGATTTCATTGGGCGAGTTGGGGTCGAGCGCCCACTTGATGCGGGCCACGCCCTCGGTGGCGTCCTTGACCGTCCCGGCGAAGGACAGGCGCAGGTGGCCTTCCATGCCGAATTCCTTGCCCGGCACGGTCACGACCATGGCCTTCTTGAGCAGGAACCTCGACAGTTCGACCGAGTTGCCGTTGTACGCCCGGAAATCCGGCATACAGTAGAACGTCCCGGAGGGGCGGACGCAGCGCACGTCGGTGAAAGTGCCCAGCTCCTGCATGATCACGTCCCGGTTGTTCTGCATCGCCAGGCGCAGGCTCTCGACCGAGGACTGCATTCCGTTCAACGCGCCCTCGGCGGCGGCCTGTTCGAGCGCGGCCGGGCAGGAGGTGGTCTGGGCCTGGACGTTGGTCATGATCTCGACCATCTTGCGCGGGGCGACCACCCAGCCGATGCGGAAGCCGGTCATCCCGTACAGTTTGGCGATCCCGTTGACGACGATGATGCGCGAGTTCTCGATATCCTTGCTGGTGAACTGGTAGGCCGGTGCGGCCACCGTCCCGTCGAAGACCAGCTTGTGGTAGATGTCGTCCATGATCAGGTAGATGCCCTTGCTCTCGCACAGGTCCACCAGTTCGGCGATGAACTCTTTTGGATAGACCACGCCCGACGGGTTGTTGGGGCTGTTGACGATGATGGCCTTGGTGTAGCCGGTCACGGCTTCCTTGATGTCATCCATCCGGGGCTGGAAGGTCCCGTCTTCGGGGGCGACGACCACCGGATGGCCGTAGCACATCTTGATGATCTCCGGGTACGAGACCCAGTACGGGGCCAGGACGATGACTTCGTCCTGCGGGTTGAGCAGGGTGTAGAGGATGTTGAACAGCGACTGCTTGGCCCCCGAAGAGACGATCACGTTTTCGGGCGCGACCAGGCGGTCGTAGTTTTCCTCCGTGTAGCGGATGATGGCTTTCTTGAGCGAGGGATTGCCGTCGGCCGGGGCGTACTTGACTTCCCCGGTGTTGAGTTTGGCCGCGGCGCTCAGCACGGCGTTGATCGGCGTCTTGTTCTTGGGTTCGCCGATGCCCAGGTGGATCACCGCCTCGCCCCGTTCGCGCAAGAGCCGGGCTTCCTCGTTCAACGCCAGCGTCGGCGACTCTGCGATGGACCTTGCCAGTTGACTGAAACTCATGTTTTCTCCTGATTTTGTTCAAAAAAGATACTGGTCAGGGTTAAGCCCGACCAGGATATTTCGGAAAGATGTGTTCAGAATTTCACAGGGGAAATTATACCCGATGGGCATTGTCATTGCGAAGCGGCGATATGTGCCGCTGAAGCCATCCTTCGACCCCGGCACCGCCCACCGGGGCAGGTGTACGCCGCCAACGAACGGCGGCTCCTGCTTCGACAAGTTCAGCACATCGGCTCAGGACGGCTCCGTGACACCGTATTCACCGGCACGGCTGCAACTTCGCCGGGTCGGGGTCGCTGGCCTGGGACCAGACGCGCTCGAACTCCTGGATGTAAAGCCGGGCAATGTCGGGATTGTCCACGACGATGACGTTCTCGTCGTTCGATTCGGAAGCGCTGGACGAAAAATTGAGCGAGCCGGTGATAACAATCCGCTCGTCCACCACGATCAATTTGTGGTGCAGGAAGCTGGGGTTGCCGTCCTGCCGGGCCGGGATGCCGGCGCAGACCAGCGTGCTCAACTCGGCGTATTGGGTCTCGCTGCCGACCTTCTCGAAGACGCCCGCCACGTCCACGCCCCCGGCGGCCCGGTCAATCATCGCTTTGGCCAGCGGGTAATCGGTGAAACTGAACGCCATGAAACGGATGCTGGAGTCGGCCCCGCTGACGATCTCGATGATCCGCTCGATGACCGGGTCTTCCGATGCGAACAACGCCTCCACCTGCATCCCGTTGACGACGGCGGTCTGCTGCCCGTAGGTTGACGGCGATTTCGGCCCGAACTTCCCGCCCCACATCTCCTGGAACTCCCGCTCGTAGATGTCGGCCAGGCCGGGCGACTCCAGCACGATGACGTTGTTGTTCTGCTTGAAAATACCGTTGACCGTGATGTTGGTCGAGCCGGTCCAGACGATCTTGCCGTCGAAGATCCAGAACTTGTCGTGCATCAGGGCAGTGCGGCTGTCATCCTTGATCTGGATGCCGGCTTCTTCGAGCATGGCAAACTGGCCGTGACCGGGTTCCTCGTCAGCTTCGAGGCCGTGTTCATCGTCGGTGACCCACCTCACGTCCACGCCCCGCTCCGCCGCCGCAACCAGGGCTTCGGCCACGGGGGTCAGGTCGAATTCGAACGAGGCGATGTGGATCGAGGTCCGGGCCGTCTCGATCAACTCGATCAGGCGCTGTTCGATGCTCCCGGCATAGTCATCCGGGTTGCCGTTGTTGATCGGGTCGGCGAAATAGACCTCCCACCCCGGGCCCGCCCCGCTAAATACCTCGGCCTGAAAATCCAATCCAAAAGAGGGCGGGGCCTCGGGGGCAGCAGTCCGGGTCGGCGGGAGGGTGGCAATCGCCACAGCCGGGGTTTCGAAGGCTGAAAACAGACCGAGCGGGTCGCTGCCCGAATTGACATAGCGGACCCCCAGGACGATGACGACGATCAGGACGAACAGGATGATGATCCAGTCCGCCGAGCTGCGGGAGCGTGATTTAGGCATTTTTTCCTCTGAAAGGTTGTTCGATGAGTTCCCTGATCCGGGCGATCAGTTCGGAGGGCGTCACCGGGCCGGGCAGGTGCTTGGCCTGGTCGAGCGCCTCCGGCGAGAATTGGCCGCCGTATAACACGGCTGCACTTTCGACGATCTTCCCCCAGTAAAAATCCCGGTCTGCTTCGCTGAGCGACTCCTGCCCGCCAACCCACTGCCCCACCGAGCGCATCAGTTTGCGGACCGCCTTCATGCGGGGGGCCATGACCGCTTCGGCGCTCTCGTCGTCCAGGTCGCCGGTTTCGGCGGCAATGCCCTGGGCCAGGGCGATGCCCCAGTCGAGCAGCGATTGGGCGGATTCGGTTTCCAGGCCTTCACCCAGGCTTTCGTTCCCCATCACCCCCTCGACGGCGCGGCGGATACGGTCTCCAAGCAGGTCCATAGACATCACCCTTGAGAATTCGGAAGTCTTTCCTCAAGCTCCCCTGTCGTGCAGCCTGCGCCAAAGACTTCCGAAATCGGTTCGAAAGTATCGCAGAACGGCCCAAGTATACCAAGATAGCAGGACGACATAAATGTCGCGTTACGATGGGATTTCGTCTGGAATCCGGGCTATTTTACGGCCTCGAAATCCGCCGGGTTGCCCAGCGGCAGGCCGCTCGCTTCGGGAGCGATTCGCTTGAGCAGGCCGGTCAGCACACTGCCGGTGCCGGTCTCGACGAAGGTGTTCACACCTTGCCCGATCATTAATTGGATCGATTCGGTCCAGCGCACGCGGGACGTAAGCTGGGCGCGCACGTCGGCGCGCAGTTCTTCGACGGAGGTCATCACCGCGGCTGAGACATTTCCCACCACCGGCACGCGCGGGACCTGGAAGCCGGCCGCCGTTACCGCCGCGTCGAACTCGGCCTGGACGGTCGCCATCAGCGGCGAATGGGCCGCGATGCTCACCGCCAGCGGCAGCGCCCGCCGCGCCCCGGCGGATTTCGCCAGTTCGATGGCCCGCTCGACGGCCGCCTTCGCCCCCGAGATGACCACCTGGCCGGGACAGTTATCGTTCGCCACCTGGACGATCTCATCGCCCGCGCTGGCTTCGGCGCACAGCCTGTCCAGCGCGGGAATGTCCAGGCCGAGGATGGCCGCCATCCCGCCCGGCGCGATCTCCCCGGCGCGTTTCATCAGTTCGCCGCGCTTGCGGACGAGGGCCAGCCCGTCGGCGAAGGTCAACGCCCCGGCCGCGGCCAGGGCCGAGAGTTCGCCCAGCGAATGTCCGGCCACGGCAGCAGGCCGGAATTCCGGGTAACGCTCCGCAAAGACGCGGTAGGCCGCCAGCGAATGGATGAACAGGGCCGGCTGGGTGTTGAGGGTGTCGTTGAGTTCTTCCGCCGGGCCGTCCCACATCAGTTTGGAGAAAGCGTATCCGAAAAGCGCGTCGGCCTCGTCGAAGACCCGTCGGGCAGACGGGAAGGCTTCGGCCAGGTCGCGTCCCATCCCGACGGATTGGGAACCCTGGCCGGGGAATACGAATGCAGTGGTTTGGGGGTCTGGTTGGGTCATGCCCCTTAAAACACGAACAGGCCGCGAGGGTCACGGCCTGTTTTGGGTTTTGAGCCTGGTGAATTACTTCTTTTCTTCTTTCTTGATCTCGATCACTTCGCGGCCCTTGTAGAATCCGCAGTTCGGGCAGACGGTGTGCGGCAGGGTCATCGAACCGCAGTTCGGGCAGGCGGACAGGTTGGCGGCGCTGAGGGCGTCGTGGGCGCGGCGGCGGTCGCGGCGGCCCTTCGAAAGTTTGCGTTTTGGAAGCGGTGGCATGGACTTACTCCTTTGAATAATTGCGTCAGCAGATGCTGGTTGTTTCCGACTTAAGCGGGCTGATTATAGCGGGGGGAGGGGTTTACGTCAAGGCGGATTTCAAGCCTGGCGCAGGTAGGCTTCCATGAAATCGTCCAGGTCGCCGTCCAGTACGGCCTGGGTGTTGCCGCGCTCGTATTCGGTGCGGTGGTCCTTGACCATCTGGTAGGGATGCAGCACATACGAGCGGATCTGGCTGCCCCATTCGGCTTTGGTGTATTCGCCGCGCAGCCCGGCGATTTCTTTTTCCTGTTCTGCCTGTTTGATCTCCAGCAGGCGGGCGCGCAGGATGCGCATGGCAAATTCGCGGTTCTGGGTCTGCGAACGCTCGTTCTGGCAGGTGACGACGATCCCGGTCGGGAGGTGGGTCAGGCGGATGGCCGTGGAGTTCTTCTGCACGTTTTGTCCCCCCGCACCAGAGGATTTGAACACGTCAATTTTGACATCTGCCGGGTCTATCTCGACCTCGGGGTCGTCCATCGCCAATTGGGGCAGCACCTCCACCAGGACGAAGGAGGTATGGCGGCGGTGGGCCGCGTCGAAGGGCGAGAGCCGCACCAGTCGGTGGACGCCTTTCTCGGAGCGCAGGTAGCCGAAGGCGTAATCGCCGCTGACGGCCATGGTTACGCTCTTGATGCCGGCCTCTTCGCCCTCGGTCATATCCATGATCTCGACCTCGAAGCCGCGCCGCTCGGCCCAGCGCAGATACATCCGCTGGAGCATGGCGGCCCAGTCCTGCGAATCGGTCCCGCCCGCCCCGGCGTGGATGGCCAGGATGGCGTCGTCATCGTCATAAGGGCCGGAGAGCATGGCCGTAAACGAACGCTTTTCGAGGTCGGCCATAATGGCCTCGGTCTCATGTTCGAGGTCGGGGCGCAGGCTCTCGTCTTCGAGGCTGGCCAGTTCCAGCGCGTCGTGGAGGCGGCGCTCGAAGCCGCGCCAATCCTCCACCACCCGCCGCAGCCGGGCCGCCGACTGGCTGACCTGCTGGGCGCGGGAGGGGTCATCCCAAAAATCGGGAGTTTCGATCTGTTTGTCTAAACCGGCGAGTTGGGCTTCCTTCGAAGCCAGGTCAAAGACGCTCCAAAAGCTGGCGAAGCAGTTCCCCCGCGTGCTGTAAACGGTCAATTAACTCCTGCATGGTTTCTCCTATGCGTTCAAAATGCCTTCGACAAAGGCCTCCGGGTCGAAGGGCTGCAAATCTTCGGGCTTTTCGCCCAGCCCGGCAAACAGGATCGGCAGCCCAAGCTCGCCCTGGATGGCAAAGGCCATCCCGCCCCGCGCCGACGAATCGAGTTTAGCCAGGATCACGCCGGTCACCTGGACGGTCTGCCTGAAAGCCTTGGCCTGCAAAAGCGCGTTTTGGCCGGTGGTCGCATCCAGCACCAGCCAGACCTGGTGCGGCGCGCCCGGCAGCGCCTTGCTGACTACACGATGGACTTTTTTCAGTTCTTCCATCAGGTTGAATCGGGTGTGCAGCCGCCCGGCGGTATCAATCAGGACGATGTCTGCCCGGCGGGCGATGGCCGACTGGACGGCGTTGAACGCCACCGCGCCGGGGTCGCTTTCGGGAGCGCCCGAAACCACCGGGACCCCGAGCCTGTCACCCCAAACCTGGAGTTGGTCCACGGCTGCGGCGCGGAAGGTGTCGGCGGCCCCGAAGAGGATGGACTTGCCTTCACGCTGGAAGCGCTGTCCGAGTTTGGCGGCGGTGGTGGTCTTGCCGGAGCCGTTGACGCCGACGAGTAAGATGACCGAGGGCTGGGCCGTCCATTCGATGAGCGGCGGTTCGCTCAAGCGGGAGCGGAGTTCGGCTCTCAGCAGAGACTGAAGTTCGGAGGCGCGCAGCAGGCCCTGGGTCCGGACCGCTTTCTGGAGGCTGCCAATAACAGCGTGGGTGACCTCCAATCCCAAATCCGCCTGGATGAGCAGGGCTTCGAGTTCGTCCCAGGTCTCATCAGTAATTTCGGTCGCGCCGAGCAGGCTGGCTACACGCCCGAAAGCCGCCTTGCTGGTGCGGGAAAGTCCGGTTCGCCATCGTGAAAGCAGATCGTTCATGCGGCTTGGGATTATACCGCACTCGGTCACGAATTGCGCTTTTACCAGGAGTCGGAAAGCGCAATTTGCGACCGTGGGTATCCCTTTTGTGTTATACTCGCGCCGAATTTTTACCGGAGGGCAGCCTGTGTCTGAAAACTGGAAGGAAGTCAACGTTTCGTGGAAGGGTAATTCACTTTTCACGGCTGAAAATGAAACCGGCGGCAGCATGGAAATGGCCAGCGGCCGCCCGTCTGAAATGCTTTCTCCAATGGAACTGGTGCTGGCGGCCCTGGCCGGATGCACCGGCGTGGACATCGTTTCGATCCTTGAGAAAAAGCGCATCGAATTGGATGATTTTAAAGTGAAGGTGCGCGCCAAAAGAGCAGATGAACATCCCAAAGTCTATACCGAATACCAGATCGAGTATCTTTTTTGGAGTAATGACATCCAAATAAAAGATGTGGAACAGGCCATCCAGCTATCCAAGGACAAGTATTGCTCTGTCAGTGCGATGCTGAAACCCGGCGCTGATTTCCATTATTCATACAAAATTCTTAAACCCGGCGAATTTGCCTGACAGGAAAGGATCATTAAATGTTCGAAGAACCCGTCCACGTAACCGATTCAGCTTTCGAGAAGACTGTCTTGAATTCACAATTGCCCGTGATCGTTGATTTCTGGGCGCCCTGGTGTACGCCCTGCAAGATGGTTGCCCCCATTTTGGACAAACTTGCCAAAGAATATGCGGGCAAGGTCGTCATTGCCAAAGTGAACACCGACGAAAACCCCGAATGGGCCGGCAAATACGGCGTGCAGGGCATCCCGACCATGCTGTTCATTGCGGGCGGCAAGGTCGTCCATCGCCAGGTGGGCGCGCTGCCCGAACGGATGCTGCGGGATGTCGTCTCGCAGTTCATGGAAGTGACCAGCCAGCCAAACTAACGGCAAGCGCCGCCCGGTACGTCCCGCAGGTTTGGGCGAATCGCCCCAGGCAGAAGCCAACCTGCGGGACGCCGCGTTATGATTCCAATTCCCACCAGAGCAGGACTTTTCATCCCGGTTTATGAAACGAAACCTCATACTCATCACCCTGGCCGCAGTCGTGTTGAGCGCCTGCGGCCCTAACGCGGCGGCCTCAACTCCGGCGACGGTCGATTCGCAGGCAACAGCCGAGGCCCTGGCCGGAACGATGGTAGCCCAGACTATGGCTGCCATGCCAACCACAACGCCCCTCCCGCCGACGGAAACGGCCACCCCCCTCCCGCCGACCGAAACGCCGACTCCCTTGCCGAGCGAGACCGCCACTCCCGAAGCGACCGCCACCGGATCGGCCACCTCCCTGCCGACGCCCATCAACCGCTACGACCGGCCCGCGCCGCTGCTGCTGGTCAATAACTCGGATCATACGGTAGACCTATGGATCTCCGGCCCGGCTTACTTCCACGAGGTCTTCAAGCAAGACAATACGATCTACGTCCCCCTGGGCACGTACACCTTCGTGGCTTACGTGGGCAAAAAGACCTTTTCGGGGACGATGTTCATCAATAACCCCGACAAGTGGACCCTGGTCTTCTTCAACGACAAGTACAATTTCAACAGCCCGTAATTGTGCCAGACCCTTCGATAAAAGACGGCAGCCAAACAAACCGGCTGCCGTTTTCGATTCCCTTCCAGGCGGCGGTTTATTCGCTGACCCGCTCGATCTGCGCCCCCAGGACGCGCAGCTTTTTGTCCACATCCTGGTAGCCGCGCTCGATCTGGCGGATATTGCGGATGGTGGATTCCCCTTCGGCGGCCAGGGCGGCCAGCAGCAGGGCCATCCCGGCCCGGATGTCGGGGCTTTCGACCTTCTCGCCATAGAGTTTCGTCGGCCCTGTGACGATGCAGCGGTGCGGGTCACACAATACGATCTGGGCGCCCATATTGATAAGTTTGTCGGTGAAATACATGCGGCTGGGGTACATCCAGTCATGGAACAAAACGCTGCCGCGCGCCTGCGTGGCTACCGAGATGGCAATGCTCATCAAGTCGGTCGGGAAGGCCGGCCAGATATTGGTCTTGATTTCCGGGATGGCATTCCCCAGGTCGGGCTCGATCTTCAGTCGCTGGCGCGCCGGGACGACGATATCCTCGCCTTCCACCTGCCAATCCACGCCCAGGCGGCGGAAGACGATCCGCGCCATATCCAGGTATTGCGGGCCGGCATTTTTGATGCGGACCTCGCCGCGGGTGACGACCGCCGCGCCGATGAAGCTGACCACTTCCAGGTAATCCGGCCCGATGGCGAACTCGCCACCGCGCAATTTATCCACGCCTTCGATGGTCAGCGTGTTGGACCCAATGCCGGTTATTTTGGCCCCGAGCGTGTTCAACATCCGACAGAGTTCCTGCACGTGCGGTTCAGACGCCGCGTTGCGCAGGATGGTCGTATCCTTGGCAGTAGCGGCAGCCATGATGGCATTTTCGGTGCCGGTCACGGAGGCTTCATCAAGGAGAATATCAGCTCCCTTGAGCCGTTTGGCAGAGAACTCGAACATGCGGGCATACTCCACCTTCGCGCCAAGCGCTTTGAGGGCCAGGATGTGCGTATCCACCCGGCGGCGACCAATCACGTCGCCACCCGGAGGCGGCAAGCGGAATTGTCCCGAGCGGGCGGTCATCGGCCCTGCCAGCAGGATGGAGGCCCGGATCCGGCGGCACAGGTCCGGGTCCAGGTCAGACGGGCGGACGTTCCGGGCGGTAATTTTCCACGTGGTCGCGTCCAGGGTCTCGATGGAAACTCCCAGGCTTTCGATCAAACGCCGCATGTCCAAAACATCGCTGATCAAGGGGACGTTGCGCAAAACGATCGGCTCTTCGGACAAAAGGGCCGCGGCGATAAGCGGCAAGGCTGCATTTTTATTGCCGGATGGCACAATTTCCCCTGTCAAGGGCACGCCCCCGGTAATGACGTATTTGTCCATTTTGTTTTCTCCTGTCGTTACAAAGTAATTAAACCATTTCAGTCATATTTATCAAAAATTGAAAGCGCTGATCAGTCAAAAGCCAATGAAAATTTTCACCTTTCCCTTACCTTCAGGGGTGATGAAGGTTTTTTGGGTATTTTCAACAAGATTCCGCCTGTAACTGCGCCAAAAGGACCCGTAATTTTTTCTTAAAGCGCGATCGGAAGGCCAAGTTGTAGGCAATAACGCCAAATCTCATCCCGGATTCTTATTTGATCCCGGATTCTCTCGAAGCAGGCCGTGGAATTCGAGGGCCGGGAGTATATTTTTCTCAATTAATCCCAAATTTAACCGGAATACTCAAAACCGATTTTCGTATCCTTTGCTTTTCGGCCACATTACAAATAACTTACATCTGTCGAATTCATAATATCAACTGAAAGTCGCTTAGAGTATAATATTGTAAAATGAATGTTTCTCTAATGATTCCTGTTATTCTGGGATGGTTGGCGGCTTGGCTGGTCAACTATATCTCAGATGTGTTGCCCGTCACGCGCAGTTTATCCCAACCGGCCTGCCCGCATTGCGCCGTGAACACAGAATGGCGGGATTACTTGTTCTTTAGAAGATGCCAGGCTTGCGGTAAATTTTGGCGATTCAGGGCAATCGTGGTCCAGGTTTTGACGCTGGTCATTGCGGTTTACATCTGGGTCAATCCGCCAGCGAGATTAGGTTTTTGGATCGCATTCACCATCCTGGTTTACATGCTGGTCGTCATGGTCATTGATCTGGAGCACCGGATCGTGATGCATCCGATAAGCCTGGCAGGAGCAGCCCTCGGGCTGGCGATCGGGACAATGTTGCATGGCTTACCTGAGACCCTGGCAGGCGGTGTAGCCGGTTTGGGCTTTATGTATATTTTATACGCATTGGGCCAGTTGTTCAGTAAACAACTGGCTAAACGCAGAGGCGAACCCATAGAAGACGCCCTCGGGTTCGGCGATGTCACGCTTTCCGGTGTCCTCGGCCTGTTCCTCGGCTGGCCCTTGATCCTGGCAGGCCTTTTAGGTTCGATCCTGATCGGCGGCCTGATCAGTTTGCTCATTGTCATAGCGATGTTGGTTACCAAACGCTACCAGGCGTTCACGGCGATCCCTTACGCGCCGTTCCTGATCCTGGGAGCACTTTACATTTTGCTTAAGTGACCCTGGTTTAAGCGCCAACCCGTACTTAAGCACGATTGTAATAAACGCGGTACAGGCCTTAACCTTAAAAAGGATTAAACTGCCTTTTTCCAGTTTTTGGAAACCACATAAAGAAACTGAGAATGTTGGAATACTGTCTCCATGAATTTATTTAAGCGCCCTAAACAAACACTCACTCGACCCTTCCAGGGACGCAGGAAGGCTTTTAAAGCACAAAGCCTGGTGGAAGTTGCCATTACATTTCCGCTGATCATCATGATTTTATCAGGGTTGATCGAATTCGGCTTTATGCTCAACTATTACCTGTCACTGGTGGATGCCACCCGTGAAGCCGCGCGTTACTTTAGCATCCCTTCCCCTTTCAACGATGACGGGACCGACAATAATGATTTTTACTTGGCAGCCGAATCAATGGTAATTGACCGTCTCCAACCCGTAGACGCAAATGATACATCCAGAAAGATCGTCCTGTCACCGGACACCGACGATGTCGTTGTTTCAGTCTTCAGTGTCGCCGGCCCCGGCCAAGTTAACAGGTATCCCACTTCCGCCCCAACCGGACATGCCTGGTTCAACAACGACGCCTCAGATTTTACCGCTGCAGATATTAACTCCAGGCTATTGTACGGTGCGCCAAATACGGGCATTATCCTGGTCGAAGTCTTTTACGATTACCACCACGTTGTCGGGTTGCCCTGGGTCCGATTGTTCCTGCCCGATCCGGTAACTCTTCACGCTTTCACCATGATGCCAACCTCTGCTGCTGAACCTACTCCAACTCCATTATCCCCGTGAGGCATTCGATGTCACACCAGAAAAAAAACCACGCACGATCAGAACGCGGACAAGCCATCATCATTATTGTTGTGGGTATTGTCGGCCTGCTTGCTTTTGCCGGGCTGATGGCCGATGGAGGCATTCTTTTCATCCAGTACAGCCGGCTCAAACGAGCTACAGACGCGGCTGCCGTTTCCGCAGCGCTTCAATACCGCGAAGGTTACGAGCGTGATGAATTGACTAATGCGGCAGCCGAGTTCGTTCAATTGAACGAACTCACAGCCTATAACATTATCGTAGATACCTGCGAGACTGAACCCCTGCTATGCACATCGCCCAAGCGAAAACTGGTCCGGGTGACTGTTTCGTTGGATGTAGACTTCGGCTTCCTTCCCATCCTTGGGATTGACGGCACCACAATCCGCACCAGCGCGACCGGCGAAGCCGCTTCGGTGGATGTCGTGCTGGTCATTGATACATCCGCCTCCATGGCCTTTGAAGGCGGCGGCGACCCCAACCGCGCCGACGACCCGGCTGACGATCCGGACGCTTGCAATCCATCCAACTGCCATCCCTTCGAAGAGATCAAAGCCGTAGCCGTTGAATTTGTGAAGACGCTCTATTTTCCGTATGACCGCGTTGGCATTGTAGCATTGACCAGCCAGACGCCAGACGGGATACGGGATCCATCGCTGGTGTTACCGATAAATGCCACCGAAGGTATGACGGCTGCGCAAGCAGAATCGACCGTAGTCAGCGCCCTGAACAATATGACGGTATTTCAACCTCCCGTTTGTGATCCGCCCAACCCAACGTCCGGCCCATGCCTGAATTATGACGTGGATACCGGCGACTACATCGGCATGGAATGTTTACGCTACCGCCTCGGCCCGGACGGTGAAGCAGATACGGGAGACGAGGGGGATCCGTCGTCCTGCACCTCCAGTAATATCGGCGGCGGGTTGCGGATCGCTGGCAATGAATTTGCGAGACCACCAATCCGCGAGGAATCGCTCTGGGTTGTGATCGTGTTGAGCGGCGGCCCGGCGAACGCCTCGGACCCCGACATGCCCAGTTTTCCCTATGGGTATTGTCCTGTCACAGCCTGGGCGCAACCATTCTGTCGGGATGCCGATGCAAGCTCCCGTCACGCCTCTGGGAGCGCCTTATACGATGCGGATGATTACGCTCGCGATATGGCCGACTTCGTTGCCGATCCCGATAGCGGACAGGGAGCGGTGGTCTTCTCGATTGGTCTGGGCAGTCTCGTCCGAAATGCACCCGCGGGCGACCCGGATGCCGGTGAGATTTTATTGAAGTATACGGCACTCGATGCCGGTGGAACAAATGCCAACCACGGCGAGTATTATTTTGCGCCAGGCCCGGCCGAACTGAGAGAAGTATTTAGAAGGATCGCCGAGAACATTGCCACCCGAATCACGCAATAATAAGCGGAGACAAGTCTTATGAACAGGATAAATTCCCTACTCTCCTTGAATTACCGGACTCGCTCCCGAGAAGACGCTCAGGGCATGGTCGAGTTCGCACTGGTGGTACCCCTCGTGCTGCTCTTGATCGTGGGCGCCTTCGTCTTCGCCTACCTTTTCTATGCCTGGATCACGATCGAGAACGCGGCCCGCGCCGGCGCTCGGTATGCAACAACCGGCGCATACAACCCTGCTTATTGTGTGGACGGCCCGGATGCCGGCACCCAGGCTTGCGACGGCGAAGGAAAGGCCGATGAGATTGACGCTGCCCGCATTCCCTCGATCCATGACGAGGCCAGCCAGGTGCTGATCGGGTTGCCCTTCGACTTTACAGTCAGCCAGGACGCTCCCGGCTTCATAGATATAACGGTATGCTCTGGACGGTCGGCCGGCGGGACTCCCCTGTTCGTTTTCATCCGGCCCACAATGGGCGGGACGCAGTATAGCGACTGCACACCCCAGGAAGATCCCGGAGCGCCCAACGACCGGGTGATCGTTTCTGTGGATTTCAACTTCCCGTTTTCAATACCTTTCTTTCAATCAGAAGCCTACTTCCATCTGGCATCCTACCGCGAAGGTATCGTCGAGCAATTCCGAATTTCGCGGTTGGTCAATCTGCCTCCCACTATTGCGGTTCCCACCGTTCCAACGGATACGCCTTTGCCGACCAGTTCGCCCACCATCACCCTCACCCCCAGCGTCACACCGACCTGCCGTCCGTTGAATGTCGAGATCGTCAATCCGGCTCAGTCGGGAGAGGTGATCACCGACATTGACCAGACCCGATTCGAGGTCACGGCCAACAATCCGAACGTCGGGCCAAACAACGGCGACGGGATTAAGAACGTCGTGATCGAGGTCTATTACCCGGATGGGACCCGGCTGAGTACGGTTACCGAAGGGCAGGCTGCCTACTGCGCTTTCGGCGGTAACGGTCCGTGCAATAAAATGTCCCAGGATGATTGGGACGCCCTGCCGAACGGCGAATACCTGATCAGGGCGCGGGCTACCAGCAACGTATCCTGCATCACCACCTCCCCCTGGGAGCAGAAAACGTTCATCATCCAACGCGCTCCCACCCCGACCCCGACCATCACCAATACACCCACCGTAACGCCGACCCCGGATTGCGCTTTGATCGAACTGGACAACGCGTACGTTTCAGGCGACGACTTCTTTGCGAACGTTCGCAACTACAATACAGTGGATATGCCCCTGACCTTCTCGATCATCTGGTGGGATCAGATCACTCCCAACCAATACGTCAATGAGTACAGATGGGGCGGTTCAACTTATGACAAGAAAGACTCCAGCACGTCGCCTTCTTCCGCCGCCTGCAACGGGGGTGGCTGTTCCTTCCCCGGTAACGGGAACAGGGAGACGTGGCAGGT
This sequence comes from Anaerolineales bacterium UBA5796, assembly GCA_002418215.1. GTDB lineage: Bacteria > Chloroflexota > Anaerolineae > Anaerolineales > Villigracilaceae > UBA5796. The sequence goes on along the minus strand of DIDQ01000020.1, from coordinate 6,275 downwards.
TGACTTCAACAACGTCAGCGTCCTGTCAGGCGATTTCAGCTTCAGGCTCACGTTCGCGGATGCGTGTATCGTCGAGGGCCGGGTTACCCAGGGTACGCCGACCCCCACGAGGACCCCGACCATCACCCGGACGCCGACCATCACCCAGACACCCACCCAAACGCCGATCTGCAACATCCAGGGGTCCATTACCACGACCGACATCAACGGGGATCCGCAGAACGTCAACGGGTACGATTGCCCTTACGGGTGCGTCCGCTCGCCCTATTTGCAGTCGAACAATTTGCCGCCCGGTAACTATTACTGGATCGTGGAGACCGTCGGTTCCAATCCAGTTCAGGTCAACGACGGCACGTTCAAACTCAATCCGGGACAGCAGGCAGGCCCGCCGGGAGGCGTGATCGTGCCCCTGGGTCAGACAATGTACAATGTCCCGCCAGGTTATTTCCCGGGCGTGTTCAAGGTGACTGTTTTCCAGAGCAGCAACCCGGGTTGTAATGCCAAGACGGACAACTTCAAAATCCAATATTCGGGACCGTCACCCACTCCGGCCCCGCCCACCAACACCCCGACCCGGACCCCAACGAAGCTGCCGACCTACACGCCAACCAAGACACCCATCATCCAGCCGACGCCGACCCCAACGAGGACGCCCACCACCTGCTTCGACTGTTAGCTCTCAACAACCAAAATCACAAGCGCCGCCCGATCAAATCCCGGGCGGCGCTCTTCTTCTTTGCGGTATAATTCAGGCCGTTATCCAAACAGCCAAAACCGGAGGTGAAAAGACAAATTCGAATATCGGGAAAGACAGCGCATGGACTTTAGTCAAATAGTCGTTTAGTCGGATGGTCGAATAGTCGCATAGCTACCTGGTCGTAGCGCTAACGGCCAACAGACTATCCAACTACCGGATTACCAGACTAAAGTTGACGAGGACGAGGGTTCCCTGCCGCGCAGGCAGGGCCAACTGGACAAGGGTCGGGTGATGTATGTTACCGAGATCGTTGCTCCGGGAAAATCGAGAGATCAGCGGAAGCCCTCCGGGTGAGCCATCACCCGACACCTTTCCCTCCGTAAAAACTTTGCGACAAGACTTGCAGGCAACTGCGAGCACAAAACGCAAGGGATGGCAGCGAAGAGAGTAGAAAATAGAAAAAAAGAGAGCAGTTCCTTGAACTAATCTCTAATGATCTACTCTCCAATCACTTCAATACAAATCGGAGGATCCCCTATGTGTGGAATCGTTGGCTACATCGGCCCGCGTGATGCGACGCCGATCATCCTCAACGGCCTTAAACGGCTGGAATACCGCGGCTACGACTCGGCCGGCCTGGCCATCCTGCAGAACGGCAGCATTGCCATCCGGCGCGACGCCGGGAAGCTCGACCGGTTGATCGGACTGGTCGGGCAATCGCCCATCAGCGGCGCGCCCGGCATCGGGCATACCCGCTGGGCGACGCATGGCGCGCCATCGGCGAAGAACGCCCATCCGCACCTCGGCAGCACCGGGCGGGTGGTTGTCGTCCATAACGGTATCGTCGAGAATTTCCTGGAATTGCGCGACGAGTTGACCGCTGAAGGCGTGAATTTCAATTCGGAAACCGACACCGAAACCATCGTCCACCTGGTCGAGCATTATCTCGCCACCGGGTTGGACCTGACCGAGGCAGCCCGCAAAACGTTCCTGGACGTCCAGGGCGCGCACGGGATCGTGCTCATGTCTGCCGACGAGCCGGACAAGATCGTCTGCGCCCGGATCGGCAACGCCGGCGGGGTTGTCATCGGCCTGGGAGAAGACGAGAACTACATCGCCTCCGACATCCCAGCCATCCTCGAACATACCCGCCAGGTCATCTTTCTCGAATCACACCAGATGGCGGTTGTAACCCGGAGGGGCGTCAGGGTGGAGACGCTCGAAGGGGGGCCGATCCAGGCCGAGGTCCATAGCGTTTCGTGGGACCCGGTGGCGGCCGAAAAGGGCGAATTCCGCCACTTCATGCAGAAAGAAATCCACGAGCAGGTCCGCTCCCTTACCGATACCCTGGCCGGGCGGGTGGACTTCGAGAACGGGCGCATCCGCCTGCCCGAACTCAACCTGTCCCCCGAACTCGCCCAGCGGGTCACGAAGCTCTTCATCACCGCCTGCGGGACTGCGGCCTACGCCGGGATGGTCGGCAAATACCTGATCGAAAAGATCGCCCGCGTCCCGGTGGAACTGGAAATCGGGTCTGAATTCCGTTACCGCGACCCGATCATTGACGAGAACACGGTCGTGCTCGCCATCAGTCAGTCTGGAGAAACGGCGGATACGCTGGCGGCGATGGAGGAAGGCCGCCGCAAAGGCGCGGTGCTGTGGAGCATCGTCAACGCCATCGGCTCCCAGGCCATGCGCATCGCCGATGGCTTCATCTCGATGCAGACCGGACCCGAAATCGGTGTGGCGTCTACGAAGGCATTCACCGCCCCGCTGGTGGACCTGTACATGCTGGCCGTGCTGCTGGCCGAGCTGCGCGGCGTCATTGACGAGCAGACCCGCCGCAACCTGGTGGCCGACCTGCGCTTCGTCCCCGATCTGGCCAGCCGGGCTTTGAACACCGAGCCGCTCGTCGAAAAAGTGGCCTGGGCGCTCAAAGACGTGCGGGATTGTCTCTACCTCGGGCGCGGCATCAACATGCCGATAGCCTACGAAGGCGCGCTCAAACTCAAAGAGATTTCCTACATCCACGCCGAGGGATACCCGGCCGGGGAGATGAAGCACGGGCCGATCGCGTTGATTGACCGGGACATGCCGGTCATCTGCCTGGCCCCCAAGGATCCCTGGTACGAGAAAATGATCAGCCAGATACAGCAGGCGAAAGCGCGCGGGGGGACGGTTGTCGCGGTGGCAACCGAGGGGGACGAACTCGTCGAGGGGATGGCCGACCACATCATCCCGGTCCCTGAAGCGCCCTGGATGCTCAGTCCGGTGGTGACGGTCATCCCGCTGCAGATGCTGGCTTATCACATCGCCGCCATCCGAGGCCTGGATGTGGACCAGCCGAGGAATCTGGCTAAAAGTGTAACAGTGGAATAACAAAGAAAGTCGAGGCTGTCGAAGCCTCGACTTTTTGAATCAGCCACCTGATGTTACGCGGCAATATCCATTTGCGCTCCATGGAGACCCTTACCACTAAATTTTTAGCCGAAGGAGACTGCCATCACATCGTAATACGTCCCGGCCCCAAAACCGTCGAAGAGGACGTGGTCGCCCGGCTTGATGTTGCCGATCTGGCGCAGGAATGCGATCATATTCGAGGCCGCGCTGACGTTCCCGAAATCGCTCAACAGCCACGGCATTGGGAACTGGATACCTTCCTTGAGCAATTGTTTGGCTTTGAGCAAGTTGATCTTGTAGTTGGCATGATGGACGATACCCAGGTCTATGGATTTGTCCAGCCCCAACTGACTCATCAGGTTCTGGTAATCCCTGTAAACGTCGGCCACCACTTGCACGCCGGTACGCACGAACAGTTTGACCATGCCCATCAGCCCGGCCATGACGATCGGCGTCCCGTCTTCCGGCTCGTGCATCAATCCGGCTACCCGCACATGAGCCGGCGCATCCTGGGATACTTCGATCAGCGATTGACCTGAAATGCGCTGCCCCGAATGCGGGTAATACATGTGGACTTCGAGCAGCCCATCTTCGTCGAAATTTTCGACGCTCTTGCCGACCAGGAATTTCATCGTTTCGCCTGGAATGATACCAATCATCCCGGCGCCGTTCCCGAACAACTGGAGCGCATTCTTGTCTCGGGCTCGGCTGGTGAAGCGGCTCAGTCCTTCGATCCCGCCGACCAGGACCTTTTTGCCGCGCAATTCTTCAGCGATGTTCAACTGCCCCACCGGGGAGAGCGCGGGATTCAATGCCAGGTGCAACGCGCCCATCGAGCCGTCGCAGGCTTTGTGGATGCTGACTTTCAGCGCGTCATCAGGAATGCCTGCCCGTTGGCAAATACGGGTCACGAAATCATGGGATACAGGCCCGCTCATCCCGATCAGAACACCCTGCACCTCAGACGGAATCCAACCGTTTGCGCGGGCAGCTTCACGCACAAGACGCGTCCCTACTTCGAGTTCCAGCTCAAGGTGCTCATCATCGGTTAAATTGGGAATGTGGTGGCGATGATGGAATCCCAACTCAGACAAGTTCATAACATCATCTTCGCTCAATGGCTCACCCAAACGCATTCCAAGAAACTCCGGCAATTGCCGGTTATCATAACTCTCCCCCCAGGCAGCGTAGGCCCCACCAATCCCAAGTTTAGGGTTGGAGATACATTCGATCCCAAAAGGAATTCCCCCGGCAACCGGGATGGTCGCCTTCTGCACATGGGGACGGTCGTAAAAGGGTAAGATTTGGGCTTCGCCGGTATTTTCGGTTTTAGTATTTTCAGACATGGGTAACTCTCTTTTTGGTTCCTAAAGTTTTCAACTAAAACACCATTATAGTCTCGAAGCTACTCCCAAATTCCGAACTCGCACCCGCTTTAAGTACCGGGTTAGAATGCCATCCGCCAGGTAATCTTTTATAATGGGGCCATGAACCATGAAAACCTGATCTCCTGGCTAATGGATTCTGACCCCAGCATCCGCTGGCAAGTGATGCGCGACCTGCTGGAAACGCCAACAGAAGCGTGGCAATTCGAACGTCAGAAAGTGGCAACCGAGGGTTGGGGAAAAAGGCTGCTTGCAGAGCAAAGTCCAGACGGCAACTGGGGCGGCGGCATTTATTCCCCAAAATGGATCTCCACAACCTACACCCTCCTGACCCTGCACCTTTTGGGCCTACCCCCGGCCCATCCCCAGGCCATCAGGGGGTGCGAAAACTTTTTCTTTCGCGGCCTCGAGAAAGATGGCGGCATCAACCTGTTCAAATCAATGGACTCCAGCGAGACCTGCATCAATGGGATGATCCTCTCCATCCTGGCCTATTTCCGTTACCCGGACGAGCGCATCCACAGCGTGACCGGTTACCTGCTCGCCGTACAAATGGATGACGGCGGCTGGAACTGTGAGCGCATCAAGGGCGCTACACATGGCTCCTTCCACACAACGATCTCTGTACTGGAAGGGCTGCGGGAATATCTCCTCGCCTTCCCGCAGGAAACCGCGAATATAAAACCAGCCGCAGAACGCGCCCACGAGTTCTTGCTCCAGCATAGCCTCTACAAATCCCATCGCAGCGGGAAGCCGGTGGATTCGGCCATGATGCGCATGCACTTCCCGCCTCGCTGGCGGTATGATTTCATCCGGGTTTTGGATTATTTCCAATCCATCCATGCGCCGAAGGATGATCGCATGCGCGACGCCATAGACTTGCTCGATGCAAAACGCAGGGATAACGGTCTTTGGCCTGCATATCGTCCCTGGCCGGGACGGATATTTTTTGAAATGGAACCCACCGGTGAAGACAGCCATTGGAATACCCTCAGGGCAATGCGTGTTCTGAAATGGTGGCTTTTAAAGTAGAGAACAGGAGATCAACCATGCGCCCTAATTGGGATTCTTACTTCATGAAAATCGCCCATGCCGTCTCCGAACGCTCAACCTGTGACCGGGCATTCGTCGGCTGCGTCTTGGTACGCGACAAACGCATCCTGACGACCGGGTTCAATGGCTCGCCAACCGGACAACCCCATTGCGACGAGGCCGGACATTTAATGGTAGACGGGCATTGTATCCGCACAATCCATGCGGAGACTAATGCCATCATCCAGGCTGCCCTGCACGGCGTTTCGACGAAAGATGCCACCTGTTATGTTACTCATTTGCCCTGTATCAATTGCACCAAAGCTCTAATCAATGCGGGTATCGTCCGAATCGTGTACGACCAATCCTACAGGCAAGACACACATGCCATGGATTTTTTAAAGACAGCAAAGATCGAATTATCTCAACAAACTCTTGAAACAACAACGGATTAACGCTTTCATTCCGTAGTACTTTTGGATGGATTTTATAATTGTACTGATATTATCCGTTTATTGACTCGAATTCTTTTATCATTATAATTATCATGTAATCACTTGTTTAAAATAATGTTGCACAGGTTTCCCCTGCCCTGAACAATTCTCCACAGGGGATTAACCGAAGGAGGCATTTGGCAAAGATACAAAACCATAAATAGGGAGACAATTTTTGTCTGTCTAAGGGTCTTGCACCCCATCGTATCAGAATATTTTTGCCCTGCACTTCCAACTTAATCCACCTGACGGAGGAAAAATGCACTC
>DIDQ01000037.1 GCA_002418215.1 Anaerolineales bacterium UBA5796 | reverse complement strand
ATTCGCGGTTGCCGGTGGCGGCCAGGCGGGCCGTCGCCGCCGAAGGCGAGCCGGGGCCATGGTCGGCGCTGGCCGACAGGATGGCGTCCAGCAGCCGGCGTTCGTGGAGGTTGGGAAGCCGCTCTTTGTAGAGCAGGAAGATCGTGTCGGTGAAGGTGTTTTGGGCCATCAGGCGGGTCAGGTCGTGGCCCCTGTACCAGATATGCGTTTCGTCCGAGGTAGAAATAGCCGTGCGCCAGGGTTCCATGGGTGCTCCTTTTCGTTTGCCGGGGTTCGAATATCGAATACCGATACTCGATATTCGAGGAAAGCAATTTTGGCTCTCCCGTTTTTACCGGGAAAACCTTTGAAACACAAAGGAACACACGTGTGCCTGCGGCCCAGTGCAGGCAAAGTCAACGAAGGAAAAACGCGTCCGACAGTGCGCCTTTGCTTCCTTTGAGAGCCTTCGTGTTGCTTCGACAAGCTCAGCACAAGACTTTGTGTTTAGGCTCGTTCCCGTTAATTGCGGAAGAGCCGCAATTTTTAAATGATGCCCTTCTCGCGCAGCGCCTTAACCTGTTTTTCGGTCAACCCGAATTGCTGCCTGTAAAACTCGTCCGTGTCGGAGGCAAAGTCCCCGCCCGGCCAGCGGATCTCGCCGGGGGTGGCGCTCAAGCGCGGGAAGACGTTGTGCATCCGCACGCTTCCGCCGTCGTCGGGGACGTCCAGGGTCAGTTGGCGCGCCTGCCAGTGCGGGTCGCGCTCGATGTCGGCGATGGTCTGGACGTGGATGGCGGTCAGTTTGTTTTTGGCGATGATGTCCAGGTTTTCGGCCAGTGTCAGGCTGCCGATGGCGGCCTCGACCGCCGCATCCAGTTCGGCGGCGTGGCGGACGCGGGCCTCGTTGGTGGCGAAACGCTCGTCGGCGAGCAGGTCTCCCAGGCCATAGCTGGTCAGGAAGGTCTCGGCCATCTTGGGCGTCGAGCCGGAGACGGCGATCCACTCGCCGTCGCGGGTCCGGTAGGCGCCGCGCGGCCCGGAGTTCTTCGAGCGGCTGCCCTGCCGCAAACGGACTTTGCCCAGCGCGGCGTATTCGGCGGGAAGCGGCCCCAGCAGCGAGAAGAGCGATTCGAACAGGGACACGTCTATCATCTGGCCCTCGCCGCCGTGATGGTCACGATGATGGAGGGCGAACATGACCGCGTTACAGGCGTACAATCCCGAAACCATATCGCCAATCGGGAAACTCGGCAGCAGCGGCGGGCCGTCGGTTTCGCCGGTCATGGCTGCCAGTCCGGTGGCCGCCTCGACCAATGTCCCGAAGCCGGGACGGGCGCTGCCGGGGCCGGTCTGCCCCCAGCCGGAGATCCGCAGCCAGACCAGTCCGGGGTGGAGGGCGTGGAGCGCCTCCCAGCCCAAATCCCAGCGTTCCATCGTCCCCGGCACGAAGGAATCGAGCAGCACGTCGAAGGTCGGCAGCATCGTCTTGAACAGCTCCTTGCCTTCGGGGGCGGTGATGTTGAGGGTGACGTATTTCTTGTTGCGCCCGTAGACCTTCCACCAGAAAGGCTGGCCCTCGCTGGTCCAGGTGCGGAGCGGGTCGCCGACGCCGGGTTGCTCCACCTTGACCACTTCGGCCCCGAAATCGGCCAACAACATGCCGGTAAAGCCGCCTGCCACCAGGCGGGTCAGATCCAAAACTCGCAAACCTTCAAGAGGCCGCATAGGAACTCCTTGTCGCGGGTGCGTCGCACCGTGTTAAACAAAAATGGCTCTCCCGTTTCTGGCGGGACGAATGACAAGAGCTAAGACCCTTGCCGTAAATTCCACGAATTTTCGCGGATTGGAAAAGAAAATTCGCGGCGAAGTTTTGGGTTTTCCCGTTAATTACGGTAGAGCCACAAAAATTTTCCGGGCTGAGAACCGCACCGTTTATCGAGGTTCAGTCTGAGGGTCTGGTGCGACGCACTTCTAGACCCACAAATCTACAAATTCATTCACCGGCATCGCCTCGAACCGCTCCGCATCGGAGAAAACGTCCACGATTTGGGCCGTTTTCTCTGCCGAAAAACGGGTGGACAGGTTGCGCGTGAACTTCTCCGCCAGCAGCGGGACGCCCTCCGCCCGGCGGCGGCGGTGGCCGAGGGGGTATTCGACCGCGACCTGTCCGGTGGAGGTGCCGTCCTTGAAAAAGACTTGCACCGCGTTGGCGATGGAGCGCTTTTCGGGGTCGAGGTAATCGCGGCTGTATTGCTCGTTCCCGGCCACGACCATTTTGGCCCGCAGGGCATCAATACGCGGGTCGGCGGCGACACTCTCCTCGTAATCCTCGGCGGTCAGGCGGCCAAAGATGAGCGGCACGGCGGTCATGTATTGGAGGCAGTGGTCGCGGTCGGCGGGATTGTGGAGCGGCCCGGTCTTGTCAATGATGCGGATGGCGGATTCGTGGGTGGTGATGACGACCCGCTCGATCTCGTCCAGGCGGTCCCTGACTTGCGGGTGGAGGCTCATGGCGCATTCGGCCGCGGTCTGGGCGTGGAATTCGGCGGGGAAGGAAACCTTGAAGAGCACATTTTCCATCACATAAGAGCCGTAGGGGCGGATCTCAGACCCGCCCCTGCTCCTGCCAAAACGGAACGGCTGGCCTTTGAAGAATACCTCGTAAAATCCCCACTTCGGCGTGGTCAGTGCGGATGGGTAGCCCATCTCACCTTTGAACGCCAGCAGCGAAAGCCAGACCGCCCGCGCCGCGGCGTCGCCCGCCGCCCAGGATTTGCGCGAGCCGGTGTCCGGTGCGTGGCGGTACGTCCGCAGGGAACCCCCGTCCACGAAGGCGTTCGACAGGGCGTTGACGATTTGCGCCTTGTCCCCGCCAAGCAGGTGGGTGACGACCGCCGTCGAAGCGACCTTGACCAGAATCACATGGTCCAGCCCGACGCGGTTGAAACTGTTTTCGAGCGCCAGCACGCCCTGGATCTCGTAGGCTTTGACGGCGGCGGTGAGGACTTGGTGAATGGTAAGTGGTAACTGGTGATTGGCGAGGTTTTGGCGTGAGAGGTGATCGGCAACGGCCAGAATTGCGCCGAGGTTGTCGGAGGGGTGGCCCCATTCGGCGGCCAGCCAGGTGTCGTTGAAGTCCAGCCAGCGGATGAGCGCGCCCAGGTCGAACGCGGCAGTCACCGGGTCCAGCACGAAGGGGGTGCCCGGGACGCGGCTCCCGTTCGGGACGACCGTCCCCGGCACGGTCGGGCCGAGCAGTTTGGCGCATTCCGGGAAATTCAGGGCCAGCATGGCGCAGCCGAGGGCGTCCATCAGGCAGTAGCGGGCGGTCTCGTAGGCCAGGCTGCTGGCGATCTCGAAATCCGCCACGTAATCGGCGATGTCGGTCAGTTCGTGATCGGGTTCAGGGCGGATGGGCATGGGATTGAATCCCGTAGGGGCAGGTTTCGAACCTGCCCCTGGGCAATTATTCGGGGAAAAGCAAAATCGAATCCGGCGGCAGGTACAGGCTCAGCCGGTCGCTGGCGGCGGCGTCCATCGTCTCCACTTTCAGCCGCCCGGAGCCGGTATCCACCTCGTGCTGCCACTTCGAGCCGAGGTAGGTGGACACGGCCACCCCGGCGTTGAGCAGGTTGTCTTTTTGGCCGCTGGCCATCTCGACCCGCTCCGAGCGGATGCCGATGACGACGTTTTGGTTTTGGGACCAGGATTTGCCGCTGCGGTCCGACAGGGAGAGCAAATCCCCGTTCGCCACCCGGACCGTGAGCCTGCTCCCGTCAACCGAGGCGACTGCGCCCCTGAGGAAGGAGGTCGCCCCGATGAACCCGGCCACGAACTGGGTGGCGGGGCTGGCGTACAACTCTTCGGGCGGGGCGAACTGGAGCAGTTTGCCGTTCTCCATCACTGCGATCATGTCGGACATGGCGAAGGCCTCGGACTGGTCATGGGTGACGTAGATGGTGGTGATGCCCACCCGCTGCTGGAGTTCGCGCAGCCAGACGCGGGCGTTCTCGCGGATCTTGGCATCCAGGTTCGAGAGAGGCTCGTCGAGCAGGAGCAGGCGCGGCCGGGTCACGACCGCCCGCGCCAGGGCGACGCGCTGCTGCTGTCCGCCGGAGAGTTGGAAGGGGTAGCGGTCGGCCAGGTCGGCCAGTCCCACCAGGTCGAGGGCCTCGTGGACGCGTTTCCTGATCTCGTCCCGTTTGACTTTTTGCAGTTTGAGCGAAAAAGCCACGTTGTCGGCCACCTTCATGTGCGGCCAGAGGGCGTAGGACTGGAACACCATGCCGAGCTGGCGCTGTTCGGGCGGCAGGATGCGCCCCTTGCCGGTGTCGGTCAGGGCAAAGTCGCCGACGCGGATCAGGCCTTTGTCCGGGATTTCGAGGCCGGCAATGGCGTTGAGGGTGGTGGTTTTGCCGCAGCCGGAGGGGCCGAGCAGGGTCGCCAGTTGGCCTTCCTTGACCGTCAGCGAAACGTTGTCAATGGCGCGGATCTTGCCGAATGTCTTGACCAAACCTTGGATGACGAGATCGTTAGTCATGTAATTTCACTCCCAAAACTTTTTGGCTGAGGACGAGGACGGCGGCGGTGATCGCCAGTTGCAAGACCGCCAGGGCCGCGACCGGGCCGGTGTTGCCCTGCCGCCAGAGTTCGATCATGGTCGTGCCGATCACCTGCGAGCCGCGGGCGTACAGGAACAGGGCGACCGAATATTCCTTCAGGAAGGCGATGAAGAGCAGGAAGTAGCCGGAGAGCATGGCCGGGCGCAGGATGGGGAACAGGATTCGCCAGGTGGCCCCAAACCAGGAAGTCCCGGCGATGCGGGCCGCCCGGTCGAGTTCGTCCGAGACTTGCAGCACCGAGGGGCTGATGGAGCTGAATCCCAGTGGCAGGTAACGCATGATGAAAGCGATCATCATCACCCAAATCGTATTGCGGATGGCGCCAATGCCGGGGATCATCAGGAAGGCCCACAGGAAGCCGATACCGACGATCAAGCCCGGAAAAGCCCGGGGATACAGCGAAAGATAGCGCACCGCCACCCGGGCTTTGAACTTGGAACGATAAGCCGTGATGGCGCTGATGGTGGTAAAGATGATGCCGATGGCCGCACCGATCAGGCCGATGAGCAGACTGTTGGTCAGGGATTGGCGGTAGGTGGAAACATCCCAGATGCTGCTGAAGTTTTTGGTCGTCAGCATGGTAAATGGGTTGACCAGCGGGCTGACAAAGGGGGTGCTGGCCTGCAAGACCAGCGCAAAAAGCGGCAATATAACGAACATGAAGACGAAAAGGCCGACGATGACCGAAACCACCCATTTCCACCCGCCCAGGTCGAGCGGCTTGGGCCGGGTGGCTTTCCCGCCAACGGTCACGAAGCGGCGCTCCTGGGCCACCAGTTTGCCCTGCAATACGACCAGCCCGGTCACCATCAGCACGACCATGATGGATACAACCGCAATCGAACCGTAGTCCGTTTTGATGCCGACCACGCCCAACTGGTACAGATAAGTGGACAGCACCTGGATGCCCACCGGCGCGCCCAGCACGAGCGGGATGGAGAGCAATTCCATTGTCGTCACCAGGATCAGCAGGAAACTGTAGGTGATGGCCGGGCGCAGGAGCGGGACGGTGATGCGCAGCATGGTCAGGAACGGGTTGGCCCCCCCGATCCGGGCCGCGGATTCAAGCTGCGGGTCCGCCAGCGCCAGGGATGAGGAAATGTAAAGATAGGTGTAGGGCATGGTGTACATCATCGTGACGATGACGATCCCGCCCAACGAATATAAGTTCCAGGTGGGTAAATGGAGGGTGCGCGCCAGGATGGTCACGTACCCGGCCGGGCCGTACATCGTTCCCCAGGCAAAGGCCAGCACCAGCGGCGAGACGTAATAGGGGATGGTGATCAGGTTTCGCAGGAATTTCCGCCCCGGCATGTTGGTGCGGACGACGAAAATTGCCAGCAACATGCCGATGCCCACCGACAGGGCGGTGGTTGCCAGGGCAAAGACGATGGTGCGCCCGACAACCTGGTAGAACACAGGGCTGGAAAAAACCTTGACGAAATTATTGAGGGTGAATGCCCGCGTCTTTTCGTAGAGCGGCTGGTCCATCACGCTCTGGAGCAGGATCGGCCAGGCCGGGAAGACCACCAGGATGGCCGTAATTACGACCACGCTCCATTGGATGATGCGGTCCCAGGAACGTTTCAGGACGGGTTGGCCTGCCTCGGTTATGGATGCCATGCTCACTCCTTGTTGTTTGGTTCTCGCGGGCGCATCGCGCCTGGCCCTGGGATGTTTTCCCTTCGATCGGGTCAGTTCAGAAAGGCGCGATGCGCCCTTGTTGCGGGCATGATGATACGAGGGGAGGGTCCAGCCTCCCCTCGTATTGTGGGTTACAGGTCGTTACTGGGCCGGCGCAGGAACAGAGGTGTCCCAGCGCTGGATGAAGGCGTCTTTCTTGGCCTGGTCGGTCAAGTCGGGGTCCAGGAAGAAGAAGACCATGTTGTCGGCGCCCACAGCCTGTTCGATGGTGGAGAGGTGAGATTTGGCCTGGGTGGCGATGTCGGCCCGGTAGGCGGTCAACCCGCCCTGCGAGACGGCGATCTGGCCTTCAGCCGAGAGGACGAAGTCCATCAACAGTCTGGCCGAGTTGGGGGCTTTGGCCGCGGCGGTCACTGCCTGGCCGCGCACCAGGATTGGCTGGCCGTCGGTGATGTAGCTCCAGCCCAGCACGGGTTCGGCGTCCGGGAATTTGGGGTAGACCGAAATGGCCGAGACGAAGTAACCGGCCAGGGCCTCGCCCGAGATCACGGCGTTGACCATGTTACCCGCAGAACTCTGGCGGGTGGGGGTGGACTGCCCAACCTGGGACAGGGTCGCCCAGCCGTCTTCGCCTTTTTGCTTCAGCCAGAACCAGTTGATGGCGAAACCGGTAGCGTTGTTGACGGCGTCGTAGGTCGTGACCTTGCCTTTGAAGGTGTCAGGGTCAGCCGTGACCAGGGCCGCCAAGTCGGCCAGCGAGGTCGGCGGGGTGGAGACCAGTTGCTTGTTGTAGATCAGGATCATCGGGTCGCTGGAGAAGGTGTAGATGCCTGTCGAGAGTTTCGACCAATCGGGGACGTTCGCATCTTCGGGAGAGGTGTAATCCACGACGTTGCCCTTGGCGATGAACTCCTGCCAGGCGTCGTAACTGGAGGTGATGATCATGTCGCCGGTGCGGGCGTTGCTGGCCGATTCGGAGTAGTAGCGTTCGAAGACTTCATACGAGCCGAGGTCGAGGGCGGTGACTTTACCGTTCATCCAGGGATATTTGGCGTAGAAGGCTTCCAGCACCGGGGCCCAGTTGCTCTCGCCCATGATCGAGTAGACCAGCAGGCCGTCGGAAACGGTTTCCATTTCCTGCTTCGAGGCATCGATGATGTTGATGTAGTCGGCAGGATAGTAATCTGGCAGGCCGTACTCGGCCAGGGGATTGCCAGCCGGAGGGGGGGCGTCGGTGGCGGCGGGCGGTTGTGGGGCCTGGGTCGGCTCCGCGCCGCCGCCGCAGGCGGTCAACACGAAGGCGGATACCAGCGCCAGGGACAAAACAGGATACAACTTTCGAGACATTTCTTCCTCCTTGGGGAATTGGGTGATTATCTTGAAACCGTTTCTGCGTTCGAACGGCTCAATTCGAGGTCGAGCGCTTCCCATTCGGGCAAGCGCACCAGCCGCTGGCGTTCGTCCCAGTCCAGCATGGACGAGAGCAGCAGTTCGCTGGTGTGGGTCTTCTGCAAGACCGCCAGGGCGCTTTGTACGGCCCGGGCGGCAATCCGCAGGACCAGGTTGGGGTGGATCACCACCCGGTAGCCCATCTCTTGCAACTCCTCGTGGGCGATCATCGGCGATTTCGCGCCCTCGGTCATGTTGAAAAGCAGCGGCGCGTTGACCTGTTTCGGCAGGGCGGCGATCTGGTCTTTCAGGGTGGGGGCTTCGACGAAGATCAGGTCGGCTCCCGCCTTGGCATACAAATTCGCCCGCCTGACAGCCTCATCCACGCCGTGTGTGGCCAGGCTGTCGGTGCGGGCGATGACCAGCATGTCTCTGCGGGCTTGGATCGCTGCATGAATTTTTTGGGCCATTTCCCTTGCAGAGATGACTTCCTTGCCGTTGAAGTGGCCGCATTTCTTGGGCGTCACCTGGTCTTCCAACTGGATGGCGGCAACCCCCGCGTCTTCATAGGCCTGGACCGTGCGTACCACGTTCAGGGCGTTACCGTAGCCCGTATCCGCGTCGGCGATGACCGGGATGTCCACCGCTTTGACGATCCGCCCGATCGCCTCGATCATCTCCGTCAACGTGAGCAGGCCGATGTCCGGGAAGCCGAACTGGGCGTTGGCGATCCCCGCGCCCGAGGCGTAGAGGGCCTTGAACCCGGCCTCCTCGATCAGGCGTCCGGTCAGGGCATCCACCGCGCCGGGGGCGACGAGTATTTCCGGCTGTTCGAGCAGTTGGCGTAAAACTTTGGCGGTCATCTTGCTAACAGGATAGCGAAAACCGCCGGGGCAAAAAACTGCCGGATGGAGGGTTTTCCTCCCTCCATCTGGCAGTTTCGGGTGCGCCGCGAATACGAACCGACCCTTGCGAAGGCTCCCAGGCCTTCACAAGAGTGCGAACTATTGACTTTCTTAGGCTCCTCCGCAATTAACGGGAACGAGCCTAAACACAAAGTGACACGAAGGCTCTCAAAGGAAGAAAAGGCGCACTGTCGGACGCGTTTTTCCTTCGTTGACTTTGCCTGCACTGGGCCGCAGGCACACGTGTGTTCCTTTGTGTTTCATAAGACCGTCCCGAAGGTTTCGTTCATGAGAACGCCCTAACTACGGGAACCTTCGGGACATTTCCGCAGACGAACTTAATTGATTTTGGTGAATCTCAATAACTTTGCAGGGACATCCCTCTGAACTTTTTCACCAAATCTGTGCCTGCCTGGCCCAGGGTTGTGACATCCGACATCAGCGAAAGGAACTGGTAGCCCCTGGCGTACTTCTCCTGCGCCTGCTCCCAGGAATTCGTCACCGTCCCCAGCGCCCTGCCCGCGCCGAAGACCTTCTGCTCGATGACGGCGATCACCTTCCTGACTTCGGGATGGGCGGCGTCGTTGAAATACCCCATCGAAGTGCCCAGGTCTCGCGGGCCGATGAAGAAGACGTCAATCCCCTCGACTTGCAGGATGTCGTCCAGGTTGGCGACGGCCTGCGGCGATTCGATCTGGACGATGAGCAGGGTGCGCTCGTTGGCGGTTTCCATCAGCCGGACGCTGGCTCCGATCCCGTAAGACCCGGCCCGGGTATTCCCGGAGATGCCGCGTGATCCCAGCGGATGATATTTCACCGCCCGCAAGGCCGCTTCCGCTTCCTCCCGCGTCTGGACGTCCGGCGCGATCACGCCCAGCGCGCCTGCGTCGAGGGCGCGCTTGATGATGAGCGGGTCGTTCCCGGCGACGCGCACCAACGGGACCACGCCGGAGCCGTTCATCGCCTGTAACTGGCCCAGCATGGTCATGGCGTCGCCCGCCCCGTGCTCCATGTCAATCACCAGCCAGTCGAAACCGGCCAGGCTCAAGATTTCGGCGCTGACCGGGCTGGCCAGCCCCAGCCAGGCCCCGGCAGTTTTATCCCCGGCCTGGAGTTTGCGCTTGACCGGGTTGAAGGGCATTTCATGTTGATTTTTCATAATCCTACTTCACCAGTCCCATCCGAATCGCCTTGACCGCCGCCTGGGTGCGGTCGTTCGTCCCCAGTTTGTGCATCACGGTCTGGGCGTAGCCTTTCACTGTCCCGGCGCTCAGGCCGAGCACGTCGCCGATGGCCTGGTTGGTGAGGCCTTCGACCATCAATTTCAAAATATCCATCTCGCGGGCGGTGAGCGGCTCTGCCAGCGGCTCTTCACCCGCCCCGGGCGACGGCTCGCCCTGCTCCAGCGAGCGCAACACATCCTGCAAAAACTGGCTGTCCACCAGCGACGTGCCGTCGGCCACCGAATAGACTGCGGCCAGCAATTCCTCCCGCGAAATATCCTTGAGCACGAACCCCGCCGCGCCCATCGAGAGCGAGCGCAACAGGTACGCAGTCGAACGATAGGTCGTCACCATGATCACCCGGCTGGGCAGCTTCTCCGTTTTGACGGCTTCCAGCGCCTGGATGCCGTCCATCCCCGGCATGCGGATGTCCATCAACACCACCTGCGGCGAGAGCCTGCGGGTGAGTTCCAGGGCCTCTTCCCCGTTGCTAGCCTCACCCACCACCTTGATCCGTGAGGCGCTGAGCATACTTCTCAGTCCGGTGCGCACCATGGGGTGGTCATCAGCGATCAGCAGGGTGATTTCATTTTGCGGCATTGGCATTCCCTTCTTTCAAGGTCGTCAGCGGGATGATGACTTCCACCGTTGTCCCTTGCCCCTTTTTGCTGTGGATCTGGCAACTGCCCCCCAGCATTTGCGCCCGCTCCTGCATGGATACCAGCCCGAGGTGGCTCATATCGTCGGCAAACGCCCCCGGATCGAACCCCCGACCCCAATCCTGCACCCGCAGGAACAGGCTTTTATCCTGCTCGTGCAGCACCAGCCTTACCCGCGAGGCGCCGGCGTGCTTGCGGATGTTGGTCATCGCCTCCTGTACAATGCGGAAAAGCGCCGCCTGGACAGACGGGTGGATTTCCATGTCATTGATTTCCACGATGATCTCAGACGACCACTTCCGGGATTCGCAAATGTCGGCCACGTAACGGCGCAGGCCCTCCTTCAGCCCAAAATCCTCCACCACGGTCGGGCGCAATTCGGCGATCACTTTTCGGGCCTCGTCAATGGACTGTTTGACGAGAGTCCGGCTCACGTCCAGTTCCTGGGTCGCTTCCGGGTCCAGCCTGGAGCCGATCCGGGAATTCAGGGTGTTGAGGTGCATGTTGGCTGAGATCACCAGTTGGGTCAATCCGTCGTGCAAATCCAGGCCGATCAAGCGCCGCTCCTCATCCTGTATCTGGGCCATCTTGCCGATCAGCGCCCGCAGGCGTTCTTCACGGCTGGCAAGTTCGGCCATCATTTTGTTGAAAGAACCGGCCAGGCGGCCAAATTCATCCGTCCCGGCGATGTTGACGGGACTGCGTAAATTGCCGACAGCCACTCTCTCGGCCCCTTGCAGCAGGGCATCCACCCGGCGGTTGACCTGGCGGGAGAGATAAAACATGAAGACGATCGTGGAAGCTGAAATGAGCACAACCACCAGGATACTGGCCAGGATGGCCCGATTGACTGCCTGGAGCAGGTTTTCCTGCTCGGTCGTAAATTTCTCGGTTTCATGCGGCTCGATTTGCCCGACAATTGTTTCCTGGCCCGCATTGAAAATAACGGCGATGAAATTCGCATACTGGGATTGTTGCAGGTCGCGCTGGCTGATCAGCCGGGACCCGAGCAATTGCATTTGATCGAAAATAACCGAAATCTCGGATAGTTGTTCTATCTCGTCTTCAGCCTGGGCCAGTTGCGCAAACTCGGCCGCCGCCTGCCGGAAGCCGACGACTGCGTCGGTAAAGCGGACGCGCTTCGTTTCGTCCGGCGAGGCAATGTAACCTGTGACCGCAGAAAGCATGGCACGCGAGGCGTCTTGCATGGCGGTGATGCTTTCCTGGTAAGCCAGATCCTCTGAACGGGCCGGCTTGGCCTGGATCAACAATAGATCTGTCAGTTGCGCCTGACTATCAACAAAAGTTTGCAGATCGCCGGTTTGCTGGTCGTGCAGGGCGATCAATTCGCTGCCGAGTTTGTGCGCCTGTTCAAGGGCATTGTCCAGGGTGGCGGCCCAGTCCTGTTCCTGGGATTCGCTGATCAGCTGGTGGTATTTTGCCAGATCGCCGCCAAACTTATCCAATTGTTCTGCAAACTGGGATTTGAACCCGGCCTCCCCAATGATCTGGTAACGGTAGAGGGCGGCTTCCGCATCCCGCAAATGGGCATCCATCTGGACCGCCAGCAACTGGCGCTGGCGGATGCGTTCGATGGTATCCAGTGAGGCCGAAACCGAGCGCGCCATGTACAAAAGCGCCAGGATATTGGCCAGCACCGCAGAACCGAAAAGCAGCAGGAAGATCGTCAGCCGGGTGCGCAAGGACATGGGTTAACTATACCCGAATTTTCCCGTGGCAATCGGGGCGGCGGCGATCAGGCCTTTGCAGAAAAACCCTTCCGAACCGAATAGATCGTCATGCCGATGAACAGCAAGATCGCAACTTCATTCAACAACCCACCCCACATGCGAAAGGCGCGCAAGTTGGCGTAATCGGCGATGACGCGCAAGGCCAGCGATGCGTGCAACAAAACCAGTTGGACGTAGAATGCGGGCTGGAAACTGATCGGCAGGCCCAGGATGGCGGGGAAGATGATCGGGGCGTGGCCGAAGATCATGGAGATGACAAAGCCAATGAAGACGACGTGCAGCACTGCGTCGTACCTCGGACCTGCGGCCTGCGCGCCAAACCCCAGGCTTAATCCGCCGCCGATGCCCAGCCACACCAACCCCAGCGCGAGGCACCAGGCGATGTAGCGCGTGAGCGGCAGCCTGTGTTTGAGATTCCTCCATGCAATGTCATTGCGGATGGACCAAAGCGCAATGAAAAGCAAGGCTGCTCCGTTCAAGCGGGTTCCAATTTGCAGGTTGAAGATGGCGATGATCGTCCCCGTGAGGGAGATAAAGACGATCACGCCGAATAAAACCTGCTGAACCCGCGCCGGACGCAGCACGCGGCTCAACTCCAGCCGTTCGCCGGCAATGGTCAACACCAGGAATGCCTGCCAGAACAGGACCACCTGGAAGATCTGCCATCCAAACAGCCAGAGCAGGTTGCCCGCGAACCAGGTCACTGCGCCGAAGAGCATGGTCAGGCTGTGGAGCGCAACCTCGCGGCGGGTGATCTCGACCAGGATCGCAATCCCGCCAAGGCTGGCAAGGGTGAGCAGGATCGGCCCGAGGGACAGAGTCCGCATCCATAACGTGAGCAGGCCGCCCAGTCCCGCGAGAAACGGAGGCAGGTACATCCATTTTTGTTTCAACGCAACGGCGCGTTCGAGCGTGATCAGGGTCCCCAAAAATCCGGAGATCATCAGGGGGCCATGCGCCAGCGCCAGGGAGGGGGCCAATGCGGGGAGCTGCCAGCCGAGGCGCATCAGCCCGGCCCAGAGCGCGGCGAGCAAGGCCAGGATGGACAGGAGTAAAAACGGGATGGGAAAGCGGGTGGGGGAGGGTTTCATGCCCTCATTTTATTACACTGTTGGAACATCATCAATAACATGGAGGAGAGGGGGTGCGGTATAAATTTTCGGAGAAATTGCCCAAAAGGCCCGAAAAGTGTATTAAGCGCGTAAAGGTTGAACCCTGGATGACCAACACGATCCGGGCTTTGTCACCCTACAGGAGCGCTTTTCAGCGACTGAAGGGTCTCCTGGGCGGTCGCAGAGATGCTCCGCTCAGCATGACATCATTGACTCTACTGTAAAAACCTTAACGCAAAGCCGCCACGTTACAAAGGCGCAAAGAAAACCTGTTTTTGTCCCCAAAAACGTACTTTTTCGCTTGTAAACGGCGATTTGCGCAAATTTAATTTACAAAACTTGGCGACTTTGCGGCTCGGCGTCTTGGCGTTAAAGGTTTTGACCTTTTTGCAGGGGAGTCATCTGTGACTCGAACCCGTTCGATCTGTGACTCGAACGGGTTCGATCGCGATGTCGAACCCGTTCGATTCGTGAG
>DIDQ01000023.1 GCA_002418215.1 Anaerolineales bacterium UBA5796 | reverse complement strand
TCCTTTGGTAGCAACTTGGGTTAATTTATTAGAAAATTATACAAATTATTATGCCTGGACTATCTTACGCGCATATAGATTGGTATAATGCCATTCGAAACAGGAGGCATCAGTGAACCAACGCAACCAGTCATCTTACCTGGTATATATCTTATTGGTCATTGCCATCGTGGCCATGTTCATCATGGGCGTGAGGCAGCAATCGAGCAGTCAAGATGTGCTTACCATCAACCAACTGGCCAGTGAAATACAGGCCGGTAAAGTCACGCGGCTCGTCGTCGAAAGCGATGACCGGGTTCTGGCGATCTCTTCCGAAGGCGGCAGGGAAGTAGAGCGCATTTCCCAAAAAGAAGCCGGGGCCACGCTGGTGGACCAGCTCCTGGCCCTGGGAGTTTCCCCGGAGCAGCTCGCTTCGGAAGAGTTGAAACTCGAAGTCAAACCGCCGAGTTCCTGGCTGGGGATTGCCACCATTGCCGGGTACGTCCTGCCGTTCCTGCTGCTGGGCGGGTTGTTCTGGTTTATTTTCCGCCAGGCCCAGGGGAGCAACAACGCAGCCATGTCTTTCGGCAAATCGCGGGCGCGCATGTTCAGCGGCGACCATCCTACTGTCACCTTCGAAGATGTGGCCGGGGTGGAGGAAGCCAAGGAAGAATTGGCCGAGGTGGTCGAATTCCTGCGTGAACCGCAGAAATTCATCCAGCTTGGGGCGCGCATCCCCAAGGGTGTGCTGCTGGTCGGCCCTCCGGGAACGGGCAAGACCCTGCTCGCCAAGGCTGTGTCTGGTGAGGCGGGCGTGCCGTTCTTCTCGATCTCGGGTTCCGAATTCGTCGAGATGTTCGTCGGCGTTGGCGCGAGCCGTGTGCGCGACCTGTTCGATCAGGCCAAGCGCCATTCGCCCTGTATCGTCTTCGTGGACGAAATCGACGCGGTCGGACGCCAACGCGGGGCGGGCCTGGGCGGCTCGCATGACGAGCGTGAGCAGACCTTGAACCAGATGCTGGTTGAAATGGACGGCTTCGATACCGACACCAACGTGATCCTCGTCGCAGCCACCAACCGCCCGGATGTCCTGGACCCGGCCCTGCTCCGTCCCGGACGCTTCGACCGCCGCGTGGTCCTCGACCGCCCGGATGTGAAGGGCCGCGAGGCCATCCTGAAAGTTCACGTCAAGGGTAAACCCCTCGAACCCGGCACCGATCTGGCCTCACTGGCGCGCGGCACTCCCGGCTTCGTCGGCGCAGACCTGGAAAACCTGGTCAATGAGGCCGCCATCCTGGCTGCCCGCCGCAATAAAAAGGCCATCAGCCAGCCCGAACTCGAGGAAGCCATTGAACGGGTTGTCATGGGGCCGGAGCGCAAGTCCCGCCTGATCAGTGACGAGGAAAAACGTTTGATCGCTTACCACGAAGCGGGCCATGCTGTGGTGGCGAATGCCATCCCTGAAGCAGATCCGGTCCAAAAAGTGACCATTGTGGGCCGCGGCCAGGCAGGCGGTGTGACCTGGTTCCGTCCTGATGAAGACCGTATGCTTATGTCGCGCAAGAAATTCCTGGCGACGTTGGCATACGCGCTCGGCGGCCGCGCAGCAGAAGAAGAAGTTTTCGACGATATTACTTCCGGCGCATCCAACGACATCGAACAGGTGACGCGCCTGGCGCGCACCATGGTCACCCGCCTGGGGATGAGTGATGAACTCGGCAACCGGGTTTACGGCCAGAAGGAAGAGTTGATTTTCCTCGGACGTGAAATATCCGAACAACGGGATTACTCCGAAGCTGTTGCCGAGCAGATTGACCAGGAAGTCCGCAAGATCGTGGATAATTCTTACAGCCAGGCGAAAGCCATCCTCAAGAAGTATCGCAATGAACTGGATGCGGTGGCCGCCAAACTCCTCGAAGCCGAAAGCATTACCCGTGAAGAGTTCGAAGCCATCTTCCCGCCGCCGATCGCGAAACGCAGCGGGACGCCCCAGCCGGCGTAAAGCGCGCAGCAAGTAATCACGTAAGCAATGAAAAGAGCCTCCCGGTTTTCCGGGAGGCTCTTTGTTTGCCCATCCTTTTTGGGGTGACCGGTCCTATCCTCCGCTGGCTTCCTTGTGCTGCCGCACCAGTTCGCGGCGCAGGATCTTGCCGACGATGGTCTTGGGCAATTCGGTTCGGAATTCGTAATGGGTCGGGACCTTGTATGCCGCCAGTTTTTCCTTGCAGAAGGCCTTGAGTTCTTCCTCTGTGGCGGTCTCGCCCGGCTTGAGCACGATCCAGGCTTTCACGGTTTCGCCGCGATATGGGTCGGGGATGCCCGCCACGCCGCATTCCAGTACTTTCGGATGTGCAGCCAGCACTTCTTCCACCTCGCGCGGCCAGACCTGGAATCCGCCGGGTTTGATCAATTCTTTCTTGCGGTCTACGATGTAGAAGTAACCGTCTTCGTCCATTTGGGCAATGTCACCGGTGAACAACCAGATTTTGCCATCGCTCAACGTGCGCAGGGTGTTGGTGGTCTCGGTGGGCATATTGTGATAGCCCTTCATTACCTGCGGGCCGTTGATGACCAACTCTCCGATCTCCCCAACGGGAAGTTCGGTCTCGCCGTCGTCGAGGCTGATGATCTTGCAATCCACGTCGGGCAGCGGCAGGCCAATCGAGCCGGTGCGGTTTTCCCCCAGCAGCGGGTTGCAGTGGGTGGCGGTCGGCGCTTCAGACAGGCCAAAGCCTTCGAAGACTTTGCCGCCGGACAGGGCCTCGAATTTCTCCTTGGTTTCCCGCAGCAATGGTGCGGAACCGGAAATACAAGCCTTGACGGATGACAGGTCATACTTCCCGGCTTTTACATCCGGGTGGTTGTTGATGGCGTTGTACAGGGTCGGCACGCCGGGGAAGATCGTCGGGTGGTATTTGTCTATATTTTCCAGGACATCTTTCAGGTCCCGCGCGTTCGGGATCATGACCATGCTGGCGCCTGAAACCATCGAGAAGGTCAAACCGGCTACCATCCCATAAACGTGGAAGAGGGGGATTGCCATGAGGGTGATTTCATTGCCCTCGTTCAGGTTGACCATCCAGCTTTTGATCATCAAGGTATCGGCCACAACGTTGAAATGGGTTGCCACCGCGCCTTTGGAAACACCGGTCGTGCCGCCGGAGTACTGGAACAGGGCGGTATCCGTGTGGAAAATATCGAGTTTTGGGCGGTCGGAGGGCTTGTATTTGGCGAGCAAGTCCTTCATCCAATACTCGTTTTGGCCCAGCCCGCCTTCGATCCTGAACCCGCCTTTCTTTTCCTTGGCGAGGGTGAAGAGCAGGCTCAGGACGGGAGGCAGGGTCTCTTTCAAGTTTGTGACGATCAGTTTCTTGATCCTGGTCTTGGGCTGGGCAGCCTTGATGGTCTTGTAGAAATTGGTCATTACGAACATGACTTCGATGCCCGCATCGTTGGCCTGGTGTTCGATCTCCGCCGGCGTGTATAGCGGATTGGTCGCCACGACGACGCCCCCGGCCTTCAGGATGCCAAAGTAGGCCATCACGAATTGCGGCGTATTGGGCATGAAAATCCCCACTCGGTCGCCTTTTTTGACGCCCAGGTCTGCCAGGGCGGCAGCCAGGCGGTCAGACTGCTCGTTCATTTCCTTGTACGAAATGACCGCGCCTTTAAAAATAGTGCAGGCGCGGTCGGGGTATTTCTCGGCAGTTTGTTCGAGAAAATGGAATAGCGGCTTTTGCGGGTAGTCAATAGTATAAGGAACCCCTTTATCGTACCGTTGAAGCCAAGGCTTGCTGGTCATGCTCTCCTCCTTTGCGAGTTCTTACTGGTTGGAATGTTATTTGTAGTATACGGTTTCTAAGGGTAAAAGTCAATTAAGTTGGCCGGATTGGGTGTGGTTTAAATTTTCGG
>DIDQ01000012.1:8652-8787 GCA_002418215.1 Anaerolineales bacterium UBA5796 | reverse complement strand
AGGCCGCCAGGGTCAGCGCGGCCAGCAGGACGAGGAAAATGATGCGGGTTTGTTTCATTCTTGGTTTCTCCTGAGTGTTTTTAGCCACGAATTGCGCTAATTTTTAAGGCTTTCCCGTAACGAACGGGAAAGAGC
>DIDQ01000012.1:0-8567 GCA_002418215.1 Anaerolineales bacterium UBA5796 | reverse complement strand
GTTCCCTTCGTGTTCCTTTGTGTTTCAAAAGGTTTTTCCCGTCAAAAACGGGAGAGCCATTTTTAATCATTCGCGCAGATTAGCGTAAATTCGCGGATTGTGACGATTTGGTCTTACCGAAAATTCTTAAACGCAAGACACGGAGACGCAAAGTTCTTTTAAATTTTGGCTTCAAGTTCGTCGTTCCAAGCGATTTCAAAAATTCTTCGCGGCTTTGCGACTTTGCGTTAAAAACTTACATTTTTCGAACAGATGCTTCAATTTGGTTGATGCGTTCGTCCGGCACGCCGACACTGCGCAGGAGCAGGGTGCGCAGGGCGGGCAGGGACCGCTCCGGGTCCGGTTCGCCGGTGTAGACCCAGCGCAGGACGATCTCGTTCAACGCGCCCATCCAGGCGCAGGCGGCGACTTCCGTGTCGAGGGCCGGGATGCTGCCGTCCGCCACGGCTTGATCGAGGTAATCCCGGATGATGGCGATGAAGCGTTCGTTGACGGCCCGGCGTTTCTCCTCGAAGGCCGCGCCGAGGCCGGTGGCCTGCACCAGGGCAATCTTGGCGAGGGCGCGGTACTGCCCGAAGGTCTCCAGGCAGACGCGCAGGGCCGCGTCGACGCGGGCCAGGCCGCTGGTTTCAAGTGACATCCGGTCGCTCAGGCGCTTTTCGAGCATTTCGGCGAAGGTATCCACCAGCGCCATGAAAATATCCTGCTTGCTGGGGAAGTAGAAATAGAACGCGCCTTTGGATGTTTTCGATGTGACGACGATGTCGTCCACTTTGGTGTCGTGGTAGCCTTTGCGGGCAAAGACCTGGGCCGCGGCTTCGAGGATGCGCGAACGGGTTTCCTGGGAGGGGTCGGGGGAAGTTTCGGTCATGGGTATCGCTGCCAATAGACCGACCGGTCGGTCTACGGGTGGCGAGTATAGTACGCCCTGTCACAAGTGTCAAGGATGGGAATCAAAACAGGCCGGCGAACCTTCACCGGCCTGCTCAAAATGGGACCGTTTACGGGAGGAAGTCGGACAGCACCGATACACTGTAAGGCACGTCCACGCTGATGAGGCCGGCCGTTTTGGCCCAAAGCATCAGCGCTTCCCACTCCTCCTGACCGGGGACGACCGGGGACAGGTAGGCGGGCAGCTTGTAGGTGTCGGCCAGTGAGGGCGGCAGGAGGCCGCGGTTCTTGACCGTGTTTTGGAATTTGTCCGGGTTGGCATTGATAAGCTCGACCGCCTCTTCGATGGCTGCTATAAATTCCCGGACGGCTTCCGGCTTTTCTTCGATGACCTGGCGGCTGAAGGCGTAGACGTTCCGGGCCAGGCTTGGATGGGTGGAGTCGTTGGCGATGACAACGGCTCCCTGCTCGATGGCTTGCGAGGCGATTGGCTCCGGCAACAGGGCGGCTTCCAGTTGGCCGGAAGCCAGCAGGGTCAGGCGGTCTTCGGGGGCGGGGATCGAGAGGGTGACGATCTCGTCCAGGGACAGGCCTTCTTCCTGGAGGATGCGGGTGGCGATGTATTCGTCCACGGCGCCGGTCTGGAGGCCGATGCCCACGCCTTTCAGCCCGGCGAGGGTGGTGATCCCGCTTTTTTCGGAGGCCAGGAGGTAATAACGCGGCGCATCGTTGGAGGCTCTCGACGCGTCGCCGATGACTTTGAGTTTCGAGCCGCCCTGGTTGGCGAGGATCACGGAAAGCAGGTCGGTCAACAGGCCGTCCACTTGGCTGTTCTGGAACTGGGCATCCCGTTCGGCTGCTGTTGCGGCAGAAAAGATGAGGACTTCGAGGCCTCGGGCTTCGAACAACCTTTGCGACTTCGCCACGAACAGCGGCAGGGCATCCAGGTCCGGCAGCACGGCGACCTGTAGCAGGGTCATGTTGACGATGCGCGGGGTTTTGGTGGGGTGGGGCGTGAACGTTTTCGTGAACAGCGGGTTGGCGGTCATCGTCGGCCGCCGGGTTCTCGTCGGTTTCGGGGTGACGGTCCCGGAGGGTTTGCGCTTCCGGGGTGTGGGTGTGGCCGTCACCCGCCGGGTGCGCGTGGGCGAGGGAGTGGGAGTGCCTGTCACGGTTTCAGGCGGGGCAGGGCTGCACGCCGCGACCAGCAAAACGAATACCATCAACAGGGTCACGAGACGAAAACGGGGCATGGACTCATCCAGGTTGGGGGGCGAAGCAGGCATCAGCCGAAGAAAAAGCCGGGGCCACGCGGCGCCCGGCTGAGGGTCCGGGGAGCTGCGCTCAGGGCTGGGTCACGACGAAGTTGTCGAAGGAGACGTCCACATTGGCTTCATCGAAGGTCCCGGCCACCAGTCCGACATCACCGGATGCAACAGTTGAATCCTCCGCAGAGAGCACCTGCTGCCCATTGACCGAAAGGACCAGGCTGCTGCCGTTGCAGACCGCGCTGATGTGGTTCGGCGAGTTGGGGTTGACCACATCGGTCGTGAATGTTTCGGTCAAGAGGTTCGACTGGCTGTCGTCAATCAGGATAATGGCGGCATAACCGTCGCTGCCGACCACCAGGTAATAGAAATCGAAGGTCTGGGCATCTGGATTTTCGGAGTAGCGGCAAATGACGCCGAACAGGTTCACGTCGGGGCCGGAGGTCTTGGTGGCATCCACCTCGATCTTGACGTCGCCCGGCAGGGATTTATCCACGAGGGCCCAGATGTCGTATTGCGGCTGTTTGACGTAGATGCGGTAGGCGTCATTGGCGTAGTCGGTCAGCCCGTTTTCCCAATCGTCGCGGTCCCAACCGCTGCCGGTGGACGAGAAATCGTCCTGGAACAGGACATCCGCACCGCCCAAATCGGTGCTGCCCCCAAAGCTGCACGCCAACGCAGCAAGCAGGATCGCGGAAATGAAGACGACCAGTCTTTTGTTCATGGCATACTCTCCTGTAATTTCTTCAAAGTATAGCATGGCTGGCTTTAGAAACCAATGACCTTGACAAAACTGTATGGGAAGCTAAAATCCTCCTGCTGCCTGCAAACACCGTCCCGAAGGTTTGTTTCGGATGATCCACGAGCTTAACGGCAACCCTCCGGCAAGCTCAGGGCAGGCTCCTTCGGCAAGCTCACATCGTCCCGATGTCCTTTGGGACGTTCTTCCAGGATAAAACTAATGGAGACAAACTTGAGCCTGCACCCCGACATCCTCACGGCCATCCACCGGGCGCTCGACGAAGACATCGGCCCCGGCGACGCCACCTCCGAGAGCATCATCCCGCCCGAAGCGCAGATGACCGGCCGGATCATCGCCAAGCAAGACGGGATCATCGCCGGGCTGGATGTGGCCCAGGCGGTCTATGCGACGTTCGACCCGCGGGTGGATTTCCGCGCCCGGGCCGGGGAGGGCGACCGGGTGGTGAACCGTCAAACCGTGGCCGGCGTAAGCGGACCCGCCCGCAGCCTGTTGACCGCGGAACGGGCCGCGCTCAACTTCCTGGGCCGGGTCAGCGGGATCGCCACCCTGACGCGCCGGTTCGTGGACGCGGTGGCCGGGACGAAAGCCGTCATCCTCGACACGCGCAAGACCGCCCCCGGCCTGCGGATGCTCGACAAACTGGCCGTCCTGCGCGGCGGGGGGCAGAACCATCGCATCGGGCTGTATGATATGATCCTGATCAAAGACAACCACATTGACTTCGCCGGGTCACTGGAGGAAGCCGTCCGCCGCGCCCGACGCGTCCATAGCGGCCTGCAGGTCGAAGTCGAGGCCCGCACGCTCGCCCACGTCGAAACGGCTTTGGCCCTGGGCGTGGAACGCATCCTGCTCGATAACATGACCCTGGAGATGATGCGCGAAGCGGTCCGCATGACGGCCGGCCGCGCCAAACTGGAGGCCTCCGGCAACGTGACCCTCGAAACCGTGCGCGCCATCGCCGAGACCGGCGTGGACTACATCTCCAGCGGCGCGCTGACCCATTCGGCAAAGGTGTTCGACGTATCGTTCGATTACGTCCGGTAATAAACCCGCCCCTCCAGTGCGTCCAAAGAATGGGAAAGAAATCAGGCTTTATCGGCAGTTGGGAAGAACGTCCCGAAGGTTGCTGTTAAGCTCCTGGGCCATTCGAAACAAACCTTCGGGACGGTATTTGTAAAGAATGGGAAAGAAATTGTGGTTGTTTGGTGCGTAACGCGACACATTGTCCCCGTAGGGGGTTGATGTCGCTCTTCCCCTCCAGCGGGATAACCCGCGTTACCAGTCGTAAGAAGGTGAAGAATGGATACTGAAGTCAAACGAATGTACGAATCGTTGAAGAAGAAACTCGAAAATGTCGTGCCCGATTTCGAGCTGGCTTACAAGGCCGAGATCGCGGTCGAGATCAACCAACTGAAGGAAGACCGCAACGCCGTGATCCTGGGTCACAATTACATGGAACCGGCGCTGTTCTATTCGATCCCCGATTTCGTGGGCGACTCGCTCGACCTGAGCCGCAAGGCCGCCCAGACCGACAAGGACGTGATCGTCTTCTGCGGCGTGAAGTTCATGGCCGAGACGGCCAAGATCTTGAACCCGGGCAAGACCGTCCTGCTGCCTTCGGACAAAGCCGGTTGTTCGCTGGCGGCCAGTATCACCGCCGAAGACGTGCGCGCCCTCAAGCGCAAGTACCCCGGCGTGCCGGTCGTGACCTACGTCAACACCTACGCCGACGTGAAAGCTGAATCGGATATCTGTTGCACGTCCAGCAACGCCAAGGCGGTGGTCGAGTCGCTCGGCACAGATACGGTCATCTTCCTGCCGGATGAATACCTGGGAGGCAATATCGCCCGCGAGACGGGGAAGAAAATTATTTATCCGACCAAAGATGAAATCTTTACCACAGAGAACACGGAGAGCACAGAGAAAAAAGAAACACTCCGTGATCTCAGTGGTCTCAGTGGTTCAATGATCGGCTGGAAAGGCCGCTGCGAAGTTCACGAGAAATTCACCGTGGAAGACATCCGCGCCGTGCGCGAGCAATTCCCGGATGTGGTGGTGCTCAGCCACCCCGAGTGTTCGCCGGAAGTGGTCGCCGCCTCGGATTTCTCCGGCTCGACCAATGCGATGATCAATTTCGTGCGCGAGAGCAACGCCCCGCACTACCTGGTCCTGACCGAGTGTGCCATGGGCGACAACATCGCCGCCGCCAATCCAGAGAAGGACATGCTGCGCCTGTGCATGGTGCGCTGTCCGCACATGAACACGATCACGATGGAAAACGTCCGCGACGCCCTCAAGTTCGACCGTTACGTGATCGAAGTGCCGGAGGATATCCGCGTCAAGGCGGCGCGGGCGGTGCAGCGGATGATCGAGATAGGTTAGTCGGATAGTCGCGTAGTCGGATAGTCTGATGGTCGCCGTCATTGTGAGCCTTCGGGAAGCAATCCCCGCGTTGTGGGTAGGGATTGCTGTATAATTCGATTATGGCCATTGCAACGCAAGAAATATCGGTTGACATGACCCGAACCCTCAATCGTCTGACCAGCCTGTGTAAAGAACACTACGGGGAAAGGCTGATTTCGTTAGCCGTATTTGGCTCGGTAGGACGCGGCACGGCGCGTCCCGATTCGGATATTGATTTTCTCCTGGTTGTCAGGGATTTACCGAATGGTCGCATGGCGCGCGTGAGCGATTTTTCAGCCGTTGAAGCCGCGCTTGACATAAAAGGCCATCGTGAACTTTCGCCTGTTTTCAAAACCCCCGAAGAAATCGCGGCTGGCAGTCCATTATTGCTGGACATGGTCGAAGACGCCCGCGTGTTATTTGACCGCGATGATTTCTTCAAGCGCGCCATGGAAAATTTAAAAAAACGATTACAACGATTGAACGCGCGCCGGGTCTGGCAGGGAAACGCCTGGTATTGGGACTTGAAGCCTGATTACAAACAGGGGGATATATTCGAGATATGAAAAATTTGACCCTGGCAAAAAGTTATTTGGGCAAAGCGCAAAAACGGCTGAAAATCCTGGACATGCTGCTTGAAGAGGATGATTATTCCGATGTCGTTCGGGAAGCGCAGGAAATCACGATTTTTGTTCAGGAGTGCGGACTTTAGTCCGCTTTGGCCGGCAGAATTGCAGACTAAAGTCTGCACTCCAGATAATCTGCGCGAGTTTTCATTCTACGGCGATATTGATTTCATCCCCACTGAACAATATTCGAAAGACGATGCTCAACGCGCAATTGACGACGCAAAGTTTGCCGTTCAAATGTCGGAATTGACCATCAAATAGCGTTTGCCCACTGACGTCTCCGAAGATACCCGCGTCCGCGCGGCGCGGGCGGTGCAGAGGATGATCGAGATTGAGTAGATGAGTGTAGAGAATAGAAAGCAGTTCAAAAAGTATGAAACTGGACAGGGCAAGTGTATCAAGCAGGGAATCCCAAATGGATATTTGCCCTGCTTCGGTCAAATAAAAATTGGGTGGGTTCAACCATGGCAAATATCTCTAAAATCGTACACTCAACAAGCCTGCTCTTGATCTTGTGCCTGTTGGGTATGAGCGCTTGCAATTCCGTCACGCCGATTTTGGCCATCACACCACCACCAACGGCTACATTTACACCTGTCCCCACTTTCACCCCTACACCGACTCCAACCCCGCTCATCCTGGGAAACTACCCCCTATTATCACCCGAAGCTATGCGCTTCGACCTGAATGA
Organism: Anaerolineales bacterium UBA5796; assembly: GCA_002418215.1. Classification (GTDB taxonomy): domain Bacteria; phylum Chloroflexota; class Anaerolineae; order Anaerolineales; family Villigracilaceae; genus UBA5796. The sequence goes on along the minus strand of DIDQ01000012.1, from coordinate 1,922 downwards.
ACTTTTTCACCGCATCGAAACAACCCATCCCAATCCCTACTCCAAACGCTCGAAAGCCGAAGTGGATACCGATCGGCAGAAGATTTACGCCGAACTCGACCAATCACTGACGATGATCGATTTTTACAAAAAGGTGGCCCCGCTGGTCAATAGCCTTGGGGATTCCCATACCAACGTTGCGCTGCCAGATGATGTTACGTCTGTTGTGACCCAAAGCGAACTGTTCCTCCCGTTGACAGTGCAAATGCAAGGTGAGCAGGCCTATGTCACTGCCAATTACTCTGACAATGCTGATGTCGAAGCAGGAGTCGAATTACTCGAAATCAATAACATCCCCATAGACGTTATTTACAGCAAGGCAAAAAGCTACGATCCGCTTGGGAGTGAGATCTTCCCACCGCAGTTCTGGCTGATTTTTGGTTCGCTTCAAGATTACTCGTTGAAAGTCTTGCTTCCAGGTCAATCTGCAGAGAAAACTTTCACAGTCCGTGGAATGACTTTCGAGACATTGCGCCAAAAAGCCATGACCAACCCGAACAATTTTCCCAGGGAGGCCCTGACTTATGCTGCTTTTCCTAATGAAAAGGCTGGTTTGCTCACTATCAATAATTTCGAGGAGATCGCCCAACTCATAGAACCGGCTTTCATTCAAATCCAGGAAGACGATGTGCAGAATCTCATCATTGATGTTCGTGCAAATAGCGGAGGAAAGTCGGAGCAAGTGGATTCGGTGATGAGTTATCTCACAGATATACCTTACCGGTTTTGTTCATGGAATTTCACGGCCTCATCGGGTGGAAATCTATCGGCTGAGGCAAGGAAAGATGAGTGCGGCTTTAAGCAACCTTTTACAACACGCTACCCATTCCGCGGGAAGATTTACTTGTTGGTCGGGTCCAACACCTATTCAAACGGTATTGGTTTTGCCGCCATTTTGCAAGATCACAATCTGGCAGTCCTGATTGGCGAAAAAACTGACGATAGGGTCTCCGGCTGCGGGGGCATTACAATCCCTGGCCTGAAGTTGCCTCGCACCGGCCTGAATTATTATTGCTCCACAATTTGTTTTGTCCGCCCCAACGGCGTGCTCGATGACCAGCCAATGATCCCCGATTATGTAGTAGAAACGACAGTGCAGGACCAACTGGCAGGCCGCGATCCAGTCTTGGATTACGCCCTCGACCTGATCCGCAAAGGTGAGTGAACAGAACCTTACTTGTCTTACTGCTCTCTACTCACATCTATTCTCTAATCCCTTAAAACCATGAAAACAACTGACGTCCTCATCATCGGCTCCGGGATCGCCGGGGCGGTCACCGCCATCAGGCTGGCCCAAGACCCCCAGCGGCGGATCATCCTGGTCACGCGCGCCCACGACCTGCACGACTCGAACACCTATCACGCCCAGGGCGGGATCATCCACCGCGGGCCGGGCGACCCCGACCTGTTCGTGCAGGACATCCTGGCCGCCGGGGCGGGCGCGTCCCTGCCCGAGGCGGCCCGCATTTTGGCGGACGAAGGCCCAAGGCGCCTCGAAGCGCTGCTCATGGCGGAAGCCGGCATCCCGTTCGATAAAGAACCGGACGGGGAACTGGCCTACGGGCAGGAGGCGGCCCATTCCGTCCGGCGCATCCTCCACGTCGGGGACGGCACCGGCGCGGCCATCAGCCGCGGGCTGGTCGCATCCTTGAGCCGCTACCCCAATATCGAGATCATCCCGGACGCCACCGCAGTTGACCTGATCACCTACCCCCACCACTCGCGCGACCCGCTCGATACCTACAAGCCCATCGCCTGTTACGGCGCTTACGTTTTCGACCGGCGGGGCAAGGCCGTCCACCGCACGCTGGCGGCGGCCACCGTCCTGGCGACCGGCGGGCTGGGACGCATCTTCCTGAACACCACCAACCCGCCCGGCTCCA
>DIDQ01000004.1 GCA_002418215.1 Anaerolineales bacterium UBA5796 | reverse complement strand
TTTTCCCTTTTGAGTCTTTGTGACTTCGTGTCTTCGTGGTGAAAATGCAGACTTTTAGAAAAATGGGAGCAAAAGAAGACCCATTGACTCGCTTCCAAAGTGGCTCAAGGCCAATTTTGACGAAGTGGAAATGCCAAAAAGCTTCCCAAAAATAATCCCTTTGCGTCTTGGGGTTCAGAATAACCAGACAGGTCTCGTGGCTAACATTCCTGCCAAAAGAGTATAATAACCCTGCCTGTGAGGGGCAAATCCCAACTTCACCAATGGAGGTTTACGAATGGATCTTCCGAAACACGCCTATTTCCAGGGAAAAATAGTCCCATACTCTGATGCGAAGGTTGGCGTAGCGACCCATGCCTTGAATTACGGCACAGCCGTTTTTGGGGGCATCCGTGGTTACTGGAACGAAGAGAAGCAGCGTCTCTTCGTTTTTCGTCCCCACGATCACTTCCGGCGCTTGCTGAACTCGGCGCGTACCATGTGCATGGATATAGGTCACACCCCCGAAGGCCTGACCGAAATCATGCACGAATTACTGCGGGTCGACGGTTACAAGCAGGACGTCTACATCCGCCCATTGGTCTACATCTCCGAACAGGGCATTGGGGTGCGCCTGCACAACTTGGAAAATGACATTACCATGTTCGCCCTGCCCTTCGGACTCTACATCAAGAACGATACCAGCGCCCACGCCACGATCTCGTCCTGGCGGCGGCTGGACGATAATATGATCCCGGCCCGGGGAAAGGTGGCCGGGGCCTACGCCAACTCCGCCCTGATCAAGACCGACGCGGCCCGGGCCGGCTTCGACGAGGCCCTGGTCCTCAACGTGGACGGGCACATCTCCGAAGCCAGCGCCATGAATATCTTCATGGTCCGCGATGGGGTCGTGATCACCCCGCCCGTAACCGACAACATCCTCGAAGGCATCACCCGCAAGACCGTCATGGAACTGGCCCGGAACGAACTCGGCCTGGAAGTCGTGGAGCGCTCGATTGACCGCACCGAAATCTACATCTGCGACGAACTGTTCATGAGCGGCACCGCCGCCCAGGTCACGGTCGTCACCAAAGTGGACCACCGCAACGTCGGCAGCGGGGAAATGGGTCCCATCGCCAGCCAGCTTCGAAAGCTATACGATGACGTCGTCCGGGCCAAGAATCCGAAATACGCTCATTGGAACTACGAGGTTTAGCCTGCCCCCAACCATTAACAAAAACCGGGATTGCCTGAATGGGCAATCCCGGTTTTCGGTTTTGTTGGCAAATCGAATTCTTTTACCGCACCCGCTTGAACCGCACCAGCACCAGGTTCTTTTTGCAATCATCGAAAGTGCTGAAATACACCTGGTCTGAGAGCGGCAGGCCGGCCTGGTCGAACAATTGGATCCAGATCGTGTTTTCAGAGTTCGTCGGCGCATCTGCGAGCGTAAACTCGAAGCCGCCTTGCCCGTATTTGGGAGCCGTGCCGGAGACCGTCAACTTGTCAATCGCATTTTCGCCCAACATGCCGCTCACTTTGACGGTCAAATACAGCAGCGGGCTGCCGTTCAAGTCTTCGGCGGTACCGGCCACCCCCAGCCAGTTACAACCAATCCCGTTGATCGGGGCGCTCTCCAGCGCAGAAACCGCCACGGTGAACGGCATACTGGTCGCCTTGGGCGTGAAAGTCGGCTTGGGTTCCGGTGTGGATGTAAACCCCGAACTGACGGTCGGCAGCATCAACGGCGTTGGGCTGGGGAAGGGCGTGAACGTCGGCGGCCTTTCCCGTGTGGCAGTCGGTTCCTGGGTGACGGTCGGCGTCCAGGTCGGCGGCAGGGTGAGCGGGACCAGGGTCGGCGTGAGGGTTTCGAAGGCTTTGGTAGGCGAAGGCGGCGCAAGCGGGTTGTACCACACGTAAGGGTTGAACAGCAGGGCCAGGAAATAGACGCCGATGCAGACCGTCATCAAAACCACCACCCCGGTCAGGACATTCAAACCCAGTCCGGGCCGGGAGTTCTTTCCCGATGGAAGGTCGTCGAATTTATAGCTATCCATAGTACTCCTCCGTCAAGGCGTCAATGTGATGGTGCTCAACTGGCGCTGCCGGTCCAACCAGCCGGACAGGGCTTTCTCCTGCAAAGCCAGGTAGGCATCCGTCGAGAGCGCCCGTTCGGTGCGCTCCACCACCTCGATAATGTGAAAACCCACACCCGTTACGATCACGTCGCTGAACTGGCCGGGTTCCAGGGCAAAAGCGGCTTCTTCGATGCCCGATTCGAGCAGGTAACCTTGCGGGAACCAGCCCAACTCGCCGCGCGTAACCGGGTCGAACAGCGCGGCCAATTCATCGAAATCACTGCCTGCCTGCAATTGCGCCAGCACATTGTCGGCACGCTCCGCATTATAGAGCAGAATTTGTTTGACGTGTACCTGTTCTGCGGTAGGGGGGACTTCTGCAACGATCTGGTCACGCATCCAGGCGGCGGCCAGGGCGCGGCGCAGCGTGGACCGGAAGCCTGCTTCCGTGTAGCCCTGGGCCTGCATCCAGGCTGACAGGGCTTCCGCGCCGCCCATATCGGCGGCCAGGGATTCGATGCGGGCATCCAGGGCAGCTTCGTCGAGGTTGTAACCTTCGGCCTGGGCTGCCTGGGCCAGGAGCGTCTGGTCTATCAACTCGCCCAGGGCGCGGTCGGCAGCCTCTTCGTCGCTGATCTCAAGGCCCAGTTCAGCCTGGGCCGCTTTCAGCCGGGTCACTTCGGCCTCGAACTCGGCCTTGCTGATGACCTCCCCGTTGACCAGCGCGGCCGCCGGGACGGGGGTGGGTGTGATCGTGGGATTGGCGGTTGGCGCCTCAGGCGAGACAGCGGTCGGCGAAACGGGGTCCGTACCCACCGGTCCCGGTTTCGGGCCGCAGGCCGTCAGCGCCAGGAGCAGCAATAGCGTAAATCGTCGCAGGGTTGGCATCGCCGGAATTATACCTGTATATCCAAAATCAGATGAAAAAGTAGGCCACGTTTGAAACGTGACCTACGTGAGGTTGAGAAACCGTCACGCGTCAAGCGTGAACGGTTGTGGATGGGTGACGGTTTAGTACTCCGGCATCGGCGGGGGAGCGGGTTTGTCCTTTTCGGGCACGTCGGTGATGAGGGCTTCGGTGGTCAGGATCATGGCTGCAATGGAGGCGGCATTTTCGAGGGCGCCGCGGGTGACCTTGGCCGGGTCAATCACGCCGGCCTTGATCATGTTGACGTATTCGTCGGTCAACACGTTGTAGCCGATGTTGGTGTCTTTTTTGTCTTTCTGCATCCGGCGAACGGTTTCGATGATGACCGCGCCGTCTTTGCCGGCATTCTCGGAGATCTTGCGCATCGGCACTTCGAGGGCCTTGCGGACGATGTTGACGCCGGTGGTCTCGTCTTCGTTATCGCCCTTCATGCCATCCAAAACGGCCATGGCGTTGATCAGGGCCACGCCGCCGCCGGGGACGATGCCTTCTTCCACAGCCGCGCGGGTGGCAGACAGAGCATCTTCGACGCGGTGCTTCTTCTCTTTGAGTTCGGTCTCGGTCGCCGCGCCCACGCGGATAATGGCGACGCCGCCGGACAGTTTGGCCAGGCGTTCCTGGAGTTTTTCGCGGTCGTAATCGCTGGTGCTCTTCTCGATCTCGACCCGGATCTGCTCGATGCGGCCCTTGATCTGGGCGGCGTCACCCTTGCCGCCGACGATGGTGGTGTTGTCCTTGTCGGAAACGACCTTTTCGCAGCGGCCCAGGTCATCCAGGGTGGTGGATTCGAGTTTGCGGCCGGTCTCTTCGGAAATGACCTGCCCGCCGGTCAGGATGGCGATATCCTGGAGCATGGCCTTGCGGCGGTCGCCGAAGCCGGGAGCTTTGATCGCCAGCACGTTCAACATGCCGCGCAGTTTATTGAGAACGAGGGTGGCCAGGGCTTCGCCGTCAATATCCTCGGCGATGATGACCAGTTCGCGCTTGCCGATCTGGACGAGTTTTTCCAGCACGGGGACGATATCCTGGGCGGCGGAAATCTTTTTCTCGTGGATCAGGATGTAGGGTTCGTTGATGACGGCTTCCATCTGCTCGGCGTCGGTGATGAAATAGGCCGAGATGTAGCCGCGGTCGAACTGCATCCCTTCGACGTATTCGGTTTCGAATTGCAGGCCGCGCGACTCTTCGACGGTGATAACGCCGTCTTTGCCGACCTTGTCCATCACATCCGCGATCAACTGGCCGATCTCGCGGTCCTGGGCCGAAATGGTGGCGACGTTGCCGATCTCGTCCTTGGAGGTGACTTCGATGGACTGTTCGCTGATGCGTCCGGCCACGGCCTTGGCGGCGGATTCGATGCCGCGCTTGAGCAGCATGGCGTTGGCGCCGGCGGCCAGGGTCTTGAGGCCTTCGGTCACGACGGCGTGGGCCAGCACGGTGGAGGTGGTGGTGCCGTCACCGGCGATGTCATTGGTCTTGGTGGCGGCTTCCTTGAGGAGTTGCGCGCCCATGTTTTCGAAGGGGTCTTCGAGTTCGATCTCCTTGGCCACGGTCACGCCATCGTGGGTGATGGTGGGGGAGCCGAATTTGCGGTCGAGGGCTACGTTGCGGCCCTTGGGTCCGAGGGTGGTCGCCACAGCGGTCGCGACGACGTCAATGCCGTTCTTGAGCTTGCGGCGGGCTTCTTCAGAAAATACCAGTTGTTTGGCTGCCATAGTTTATATCCTCCAGCGTTCGAAATTATTCGACAATCGCGAGCAGGTCGCTCTCGCGCAGGATGAGCAGTTTCTTGCCATCCAGTTTCAGTTCAGTTCCGGCGTATTTGGCGAACAGGACTTTATCGCCAACTTTGACATCCATGGCGATGTAATCGCCGTCTTCGTCCCGGTCGCCGGGGCCGGCAGCCAGGACGATGCCCTGCTGCGGTTTTTCTTTGGCGGTTTCAGGAAGGACGATACCGCTGGCGGTCGTTTCTTCCTGTTCGACAGGTTCGACGACAACGCGGCTGCCGAGGGGTTTGAGATTAAGTGCCATACGTTTTCTCCTTGAAAGAGTTGATTCACAATATTTTAGCACTCGAAGGGGTTGAGTGCTAATTTCAGCCGAATGATACTGCCCTTTACAAAGAGCGTCAAGCCTTAATTTTTCAGGTTAACGAAATTCTGATATTCCCCGGATCAGTTATCTGCCAGCGAGGCGCAGATCTGCTCACCCGCCGAGACGATGGCCTGGATATCCACGTCCGCTGGATAGGCGGCCTTGACCTGGCGCAGCACGCTCAACGCTTCGGGACAGTAATTCTGCTGCGGGCGGCTGAGGGCGGCCAGCACCGAGCCGTAGGTGTAAAAGTAGACCACCGTGTTTGGCGTCAACTCCAGCGGCTCGATCGGCGCGCCGACCTCGTTGAAATCGGGATCGCAGTCGCGGCCGAAACGGGCCTGACAGTTCTCCTCGGCAGTGCAGCCGTTGATGACGCAGCCCAAGACCGGGATGGAGCCTTCGTAGTTGCGGGCTTTGAAGTAGACGATTCCCAACTGCCCCATTGTGTCCCCGTTGGATGGATCGAGTTCCAGCGCTTTTTGAACATTCAAGGATGCAGCGAAGAAATCGCCTTTCTGCGAATAGGTTTTGGAAATCGAGAGATACGGGATAGGGTCCTCAATGCCCAATTGCTCGTTCAGTTTGGCGGCCTTGTCGAAGTATTCCAGCGACTTGTCATACAGTTCATTTTGGGTGGCCTTGATAGTGCTCGCAAAAGCCAATCGGCGGTAATTGGCCCCGGCCCGCAGGTGCAGGAAGGTCAGGTTGGGCGAGATCGAAATGGCTTCGTCATATTCCTGGATCGCCTGGCTGTAGGCCCCCAGCGATTCGAGCACGTAGGCATAGACGCGATGTACATCCATCAGGGACGGGTCGCGCTCCAGGGCTTGCAAGATATTCCCTTCTGCCTGATCCCATTTCCGCTGGTCCACCAGGATTTCGGCGTAGAAGGCAAGCGCCAGGGTATTCTGGTTGTCGTAACGGATGGCGATCTGGGCTTCCTGCTCGGCCTCGTTCAACATTTCCTGGCCCAGCCGCTGCTGTTCGGGGTCCAGGCTGTAGAGCAGCGGAGTAGCGTTCCAGTCGAGCACCAAAGCCCGGATGGCATGGACCGTGCTGTCTTCCGGGGCGATTTCGACGGCTTTGTTGATCGATTCCAGCGCCTCGGCCAGGCGGGCATTCTTTTGGGCATCCGTCGTCAAGAGCGTGGATGTATAAGTCTGGATACGGGCCAGTTTGGCCCACACCTGGGCATCATTCGGGTCAACCCGCGCGGCCTCATCGTAAGCGGTGATGGCCGCGTCCAGTTTCCCGGCCTCGAAATGGGCGTCCCCCTCCTGGGCGTAAGAAATCGCTGAACGGGTGGGCGTGGGCTGGGGTTGGAAAGGCGGCTTGATCACGCCCCGCTCCACCTGGAGCACGACCCAGACCAATCCCAGGATGACCAGCAGGTAGAAGAACATGCGATAAACACTGTTGCTTGGTCGCTGGTAGAACAGGTTGCGGCGCGAATTGACGTTCATGGGGTGGGAGTCCCGTCTGGCGGCTCGACCGTGGGGGTTACATCCACGTTTTCCTGGCAGATGCGCAGGCTCTCCTGGGCGTTGAACGCGGCTGTTTCATCGGTCGGGATGGTGTTGATGATCCGCTGGGCTACGTCTATCACTTCGGAGCAGCGCCCCAGGCGGGCCAGCACCAGCGCGTAGGTATAAAAATATTCGGCAGTGCGGATGTCATTGGTCAGTTGCAGCGGGGCTATTCTCACGCCCTCCTCGTCCATTCCGCCGTTGACGGCCAGGCCCAACTGGTCTGCCGCTTCGGGCCAGAGCAGGTTCTGGTACAGCCAGACGCCCCAGTTGCCGCGCAGGTACGGGTCGGTCGGCTCGTCCGTCACGGCAGACTTGGCGTACTGCTCCGCTTTGGCATACTCGCCAATGCTGCCGTAAGCCCGCGAAATGTACAGGTCGGGCGTCGGGTCCGACGGGTTGAGCACGTTGGCACTGAGGTACTCGTCCACGGCCTTGTCGTTGACCCCCAGCGACCGGTAGACCACGCCCAGTTGCAGGTGCAGGTCGGGGATATTCGGGTTGATATTGATCGCGGCCTGGTATTCGGTGATTGCCTGTTCGCGATTATCCGTTATGTAAAGCACATAGCCGCGTGCCCGGCGGGATTCGAGCAAATTGTCGTCCAGGCTGATCGCCACGCGGGATTCCTCGGCGGCCCGCTCGATGGTATCCAGGGCGCCCACATTGTTGATGTACTGGTCGGCCAGGATCTCGGCATAGATGGCGTGGGCCATGGCGCTGTTGGCATCCAGTTCGATGGCGCTCTTGACCGCTCCCTCAGCAGCCAGGTAATCGCCCAGGAAATCGAGCGCCCAGGCCCGCATGGTGTGCGCCTTTGGGTTGTTCGGGTTGAGCAGCAGGGCTTTTTCGGCGCTGTTGAGGGCATCTTCATATAAGCCTGCGTAGATCTGCGCCCGGGCGATATCCGTGTAATACCCCGGGTTTTGCGGGTCAGAGCGGATGGCCTGGGTATAGGCGTCAATGGCCTGGAACAATTTGCCCTGGGTAAAGTATCCCTCGGCCTCAGTGGCGAAGGACTCCGGGTCACGCGTCGGGGTAGCCGTCGGCACCCCGATCGGCGGGACGGTCGGGATCCAGACCTGGTTCAGGTACACGGCCGCCACCACCAAAAGCGACAGCAGCCCGATGTTGAACCAGTTGACCGGCCTGCGCCGCTTGCGCATGCTCCATTTACTGCCTTTCAAGTACATGAAATCATCTTACCATTGGCCTTAAAAGCCTGCAAGCCGCCCAAATTTTTTCTAATACCATTCTTAACGTGTATCTATTCAGCCATATACTCAAAAATAGCGATGTCACTGCGAACGAGCGGTCTTTGCGAGTGAAGCAGTCTCCCAAAGGTCAGTTTTGCCCATTTAGCGGGAGATTGCTTCGGCACACCTGCCCTCCCGCTCCGCTGCGCTTCGGGGACTTCGTGGCGGGCGGTGCCAGGGAAAACCGCCTCGCAATGACAGCCTGAATAGTTACCTTAACGTGATTTTGCCGGTGGGACAATTTTTTTTGCCCTGGGCAAAATTCATTATCCTCTGGGCATAATACCCTTTTGCCCTGGTCATAATTATTTTTCCCCTGGGCATAATGCGCTCATCCCTGCAAGGGTGTCCGTTAAATTTTCGG
>DIDQ01000149.1 GCA_002418215.1 Anaerolineales bacterium UBA5796 | reverse complement strand
CCTGACGGAGGAAAAATGCACTCGAAATACTACAAAGCTGTCGTTGCCCTGTTGCTCATCGCAGTAGTGGTTACGACCTTGAGCCTGTCCAACCAACCCGCCCTGGCAGGCGAACCCCAGGCTGGCCGCGGCGACGACCTCGCTGTCACCTCGACCGATTTCGGCCTGAAGTCTGTCGGCGCTCCCCGCCCCTGGACCGCCGCTGAAATGAAAGCCGCCATCCCCTACCCGATGGCCGACTTGGCGGCTGACGAAGCCGCCTATGAAGCCGATGCTCTCGCCGGACCGGATGGCCCTGCCGGTTCCATGCCCGGCGCTCGCCCCGGCGGCAAGCTGCTCTCGGATGCAGCCGAACTGGGTGCTGAAGAACTGGGTGGTGTCACCCCCCTGGGCTTCTCCTACCCCGCACCCTTCACCCGCTTCAACGTCCAAAAAGTTTCAGCATATACGCGATACCCGTTCCGCACGGTGGGCAAGCTGTTCTTCAAGCAGTACGGGACATCTTACGTCTGCTCGGCCTCGGTCATCGGTCCGAGGGGCATCGTCACTGCCGGTCATTGTGTCCACGCCGGCAATGGCCTGTCCACCGGTTGGTCCACCAACGTGGTCTTCGTCCCGGCTTACCGCAACGGGGCAGCCCCCTACGGCCAATGGTCGGTGCCTGTCCTGCGCACCTTCACCGACTGGTTCAATAATGGCGACAACGGCGACTTCGACCACGACTGGGGTGCTGGCGCCATCACCCAGATCAAGAACGGCAAGAACATCGGTCAGACGGTCGGCTATCTGGGCTACGCCTGGAACCAGAGCCGCAACCAGGACTGGTGGCTGCTGGGCTACCCCCAGGCTTCCCCCTTCACCGGCAAGTATATGGTGCTCTGCACCGCCGCCTACGCGTACAACAGCCCGTTCTATTCTGGCGGCCCCGCCCCTGTGACGGTCGGCTGTGATGCCACCGGCGGCACCAGCGGCGGCCCGTGGATCATGAAATTCGGCAGCGGCAACTACGTCAACGGCGTCAACAGTCACCGCGCTACGGCCCGCCCCAAGGAACTCTCCTCGCCCTACGCCGACGGGAACACCAGAACATCCATCTTCAACTGGGCTCGCAACTACTAATATTCGGGGAACTTAATCCAAATGGCTGCCTTTGACAGGCAGCCATTTTTTGTAGCAGAAATTTGTCATAACCTGCTTACGGTATGATGTTCCTATCGCCGCCCACTTGGGTACCCGAATCTGTCACCTCGGCGCGGGTCGCGGTGACAACCACCGTACCCAACTCAGCCCAATCCACCCAGAGCCTGTCGCCAGCACTGGTTGGACCGCGACACATGCCTATCCCCACCGCCCCGCTGGAATAAGCCGCATCGCTCCTGGACCAGACCAGCACGTCGTTGATATGGGATTTCATTTGGCTACCGCTGGCCGTCACCTTCAAAACGTTCCAGACGCTAAACGGTTGGAAGCATCCTAAAGACACATTGCATCGCCCCACCCGGTTCGATCTTCGCCGTCTGGCGGACTTCCTCGCCCAAAAGCTCCTCCAGCAGCACCGCATCCATCCCGCAGAGTTCGGGATGCTCCGCGATCACCACTGAATACGGACAATGCCCCAGGATCACGCGTGGACCCTCCGCCCCGGCCTCCCAGCGGGACTGGTAATGCAGGCCGTTCAAGCGTTCGACCGCCGCCGACAAGCGCTTCATCAGCGGCTGGCTGGTCAAGCCTGGACTTCCGGCCTGATCCCGTCCGATCTTCGCCAGCACCTGCTCCCGCCCGTCTGGCGGCAATTCATCCAACAAGGCTCCCAACAGCAACGCCAGGTTGTCCCCCGCCAGTTTCCCCGCCAGCCGATAGACCTTCTGCGGACGCCCCTTGCCTCCCCCTTTTCGGCTGACCGCTTCCACCCGCCCATCCGCTGCCAGGATGCCCAGGTGGTGGCGGGCGTTCGCCGGGGTCATCCGCAAAGCACGCGCCACATCCTGCGCCGAGGCTAAACGGTTTTTCTCAAGATAGGCCAGGACCCGCTGGCGCGCAGTTGTCACAGTCATAAAGTGATTATAATCACTTTTTTATTTTTGCAAATATATTTTTGCGAAACCCGGTTGACGCATCCCCCTCCAGGGGCTATAATCCCAAACGAGTGAAAACTGTAACACACTGATTACTGGTAAATTGATGACCGATGACCGACTTGACTGGGAAAGTACTTACGCCATTGCCCTGGCGCTCAAAAGAGCTTACCCACAGGCGAATCTCAAAGAAGTGTCCCTCGGCCAGATCTACGCCTGGACACTTGAACTTTCGGAATTCCAGGATGATCCGTTGCTCGCCAACGACGACATTCTGTCAGCAATCTACCAAGACTGGTTAGAGGAGATACTCCATGAGCAATGAAGAACTGAACTCCCCAGGTTACGAAATTCCCCCTGAGTTACAGGGACAGGTGGCTGTGACCACTTTTGACCGGATTTATAACTGGGGCCGGCGCTCCTCGGTCTGGCCGATGATGTTCGGCCTGGCCTGCTGCGCCATCGAAATGATCGCCGCCCAGGCCTCCCGCTACGACATGGCCCGCTTCGGCATGGAAGTCATGCGCCCCAGCCCCCGCCAGAGCGACTTGCTGCTGGTCTCCGGCACTGTGACCAAGAAGATGGTGCCCGTCATCGTGCGCCTCTACAACCAAATGCCCGAACCCAAATACGTGGTCGCCATGGGCGCCTGCGCTTCGGGCGGCGGACCGTTCAAGGAAGGCTACAACGTCGTAGCCGGGATAGACAAATTCCTGCCGGTGGACGTCTACATCCCCGGTTGCCCGCCCACCCCGCAAGCCCTCGTTGCAGGCATGATCAAGTTGCAAGAGAAGATTGACAAGCAGTCCATAAAGCAGGTGCGCTGGTACGACCGGAAGAACAAGGCCGACAGCGTCTACGTCCCCGTCCCCGTGCTCGGCCCGGACCTGATTGACCTGCGCCGCGTGGACGAACTCAAAGAATTGGCCGCCCCCAAACAAGCAGAAGAGATTTCGGAGGCATAATATGGCAACCCCAACCCTTACCGAAACCCTCGACCTGTCCGCCAAATTCCCCGGCGCTGTTACCGCCGACGCCCGCCCCGGCTACACCGGCTGGATCGTCGAAGCGGGCAAACTGCTCGAAGTCGCCGCCTTCCTGCGCGACGAGATGGGCTACGACCTGCTCTCCTCCGTCACCGGCGTGGACTACCTGCCAGACGAGAAGATGGAAGTCGTCTACCAGGCTTATAAAACCACCGGCGGCCCCGGTATCTTCTTCAAAGTCCAGGCGCCGCGCCTCGACCCGATCGAAGTCCCCTCGGTCGTCCCGATCTGGCCCGGCGCTGACTTGCAGGAACGCGAAATCTGGGACCTGTACGGCGTCAAGTTCACCGGCCACCCCGACTTGCGCCGCATCCTGACCTGGGAAGGCTTCTCCGGCCATCCCATGCGCAAGGACTGGAAGGAAGCCTTCTACGAAGAAGATGCCAAGCCTTTCAAGTCCCGCTGGCCCGAAGGCCGGATCAAAATGGCCGAAGAGCGTAATCCCTTCGGCGATAACGTGACCTTCGACGAAGGTTTCGACCCCGAAAAATGGACCTCCAACGATCCCGAAGAGGCCCTCTACACCTCGCTCAAGAAATACACGGCCGAGACCTCCGACGGGATCAAGACCGACCACATCCTGGTCAACATGGGACCCCAGCACCCGTCCACGCACGGCGTCTTCCGGGCCGTGGTCATCCTCGACGGCGAAACCGTTGTCAGCCTCAAGCCGGTCATGGGCTACCTGCACCGCAACCACGAAAAGATCGGCGAGCGCAACACCTTCCTGCAAAACATGCCCTACACCGACCGGCTCGACTACTTCAACTCGATGAGCAACAACTGGGGCTATGCCCTGGCGGTCGAAAAGCTGATGGGCGTGGCTGTTCCCGAACGGGCCGAATACATCCGGGTCATCATGGCCGAACTCAGCCGCATCCAGAACCACCTGATCTGGACCGGCATGATGCTCAACGACCTGGGCGCCTACTTCACCCCCGCCCTGTACGCCTTCGAAGAGCGCGAACTGATCCTCGACATCTTCGAAGCCGTGGCCGGCTCGCGCATGATGTGCAACTACTTCCGCTTCGGCGGCCTGGCGCGTGACCTGCCCGAGGGCACCCTCGAAAAGATCAAAGACCTGGTCTTCGACCGCCTGGCTGCCAAAGTGGACGAGTTCGACCGCCTGCTGACCGAGAACGAGATCCTCGTCGCCCGGCTCAAAGGCATCAGCAAACTCAGCCCCGAAGACGCCGTTGCCTACTCGATGACCGGTCCCGTCCTGCGCGCCGCCGGCGTCCCCTACGACATCCGCCGCGCCGAACCTTACGGCATCTACGACCGCTTCGACTTCGACGTGGTGACCCAGACCGACGGCGACATGTACGCCCGCTACCTGGTCCGCCTCGAAGAGATGCGCCAGTCGCTGCGCATCCTCAGGCAAGCCATCGCCGGGCTGCCCGAGGGACCGATCATCACCGGGAAACCGCAGTACCAGGTCCGGGTCCCGGCCGGCGAGGCTTATGGCCGCATCGAAGCTCCCAAAGGCGAACTCGGCTACTACGTCATTTCCAACGGCAAACCCAATCCCTGGCGTTATCACGTGCGCGCCCCATCCTTCATCAACCTGACGGCGCTCGAAAAGATGTGCGTGGGCGGCAAGATCGCCGATTTCGTCGCCATCCTCGGCACCATTGACATCGTACTCGGCGAACTCGACCGGTAGAAGGAGAACACCATGAATGGAAAAGGCTTACTCAAAGGTTTGAGCGTCACCGCAAAACGCTTCTTCGACTCCTACCTGGAAGATGTCCGTTGGCTGGGCAAAAAGGCCACACCCGAAAAGATCGCCTTCCGCTCCAGCAAGGACGCCCGCGGCACCTTCACCGTCCAGTTCCCCGAAGAAAAGCTTCCCGTCCCCGAAGAGTTCCGCTACATCCCCTTCCTGGTCTACGACGAAGCCGAAGGCAGCAAAGAGATCCGCTGTACCTCCTGCGGCATCTGCGCCAAGGTCTGCCCGCCGCAGTGCATCTGGATCGTGCGCACCAACGACCCCGAAACCGGCAAACCCGTCCCCCAGCCGGCCGAGTTCTACATTGACGCCGACATCTGCATGAACTGCGGCCTGTGCGCCGAATACTGCCCCTTCGACGCCATCAAGATGGACCACGACTACGAGATCGCCTCGTACCACCGCAACGTCTTCAACCTCGAAAAGCTGATGAAACCGGCCAGCTACTACGCCGAGATCCGACCGCACAACAACCAGCGCGAAGAAGAGGCCCGGGCCGCCAAAGCCGCCGCCAAGGCTGCCGCAGCCGCCGCCAAAGCCGAGTAAAAACCCATCGCAAGGATACCTGGAAGAAA
Source organism: Anaerolineales bacterium UBA5796 (assembly GCA_002418215.1). Taxonomy (GTDB): domain Bacteria; phylum Chloroflexota; class Anaerolineae; order Anaerolineales; family Villigracilaceae; genus UBA5796. The sequence continues at coordinate 49,190 of DIDQ01000149.1, read as the reverse complement.
GGATAGGGTCACCGGCCCTATCCTTTTCCTAAACCCTATCCGAATATGGAATGCGGACTTTAGTCCGCCATTCGACTGTTGCTGATCCCGTGCCCAACCCCGATACCGAGCTGCTCTTCCCGCCCCGCATCATCCCGGACCTGGAAAGCCTGCGCGATGGCCCCTGGCGTTCCCTCGTCCGACGCGTTACCGCCGCGCCCCCCGCCTCCCCCGAGCGGACAGCCTTCGTCCTGCTGATGGCGCGGCTCAACAATTGCGCCGCCTGCCACGCCGGCTCCTACCGCGCCCTGCAAGGCTGCACCCGCTGCTCCCGGCAATCCATCCTGCGCCGCAAGGAAAGCGACGAAGAACTGGTTGCGCTCTTCGAGGCAGCCAGGGCGGAGGTGGAAATGACAGAATCATCCGGCAGAGACCAGGGAAGCTGATGAAACAAAACCGCCTCTACCCCATACTCCAGGCCCTGGTTGCCGCCCTTTTGTTTGGCGCAAGCGCGCCGCTGGCAAAGCTGCTCCTGGGCGAAGTGGAACCGGTCCCCCTGGCCGCTTTCTTGTACCTGGGCAGCGGGATCGGCCTGATCGGGATCAAAGCCGTCCAACGGGCCGCCCGGCAGCCATCCGATTGCGAAGCGCAGATCAAGAAGTCTGACCTCGCCTGGCTGGCAGGAGCCATCTTCGCCGGCGGCATTGCCGCTCCGATCACGCTGCTCTTCAGCCTGAAAAATACACCCGCCGCAACCGCCTCGTTACTATTGAACTTCGAAGGCGCAGCGACCACCCTGATCGCCGCCCTCGCCTTCAAGGAAGCCATCAGCCGCCGGGCCTGGTGGGCCATCGCCCTGGTAACGGTTTCCGGCATCCTCCTCTCCATAAACCTGGGGGCGGGTTGGGGCTTTTCTTTAGGCGCACTCGGGATTTTAGCCGCCTGCACCCTGTGGGGGCTGGACAATAACTTCACCCGCCACATCTCCGCCAAAGACCCCTCGATGATCGTAACCGTAAAAGGGCTGGGCGCGGGCAGCTTCTCGCTGGGAATGGCGCTGATCCTGGGCAATCGCCTCCCCGCCCCGGGCGTCATTCTAGGCGCACTGGCTTTAGGGAGTTTGAGTTACGGGATGAGCATCTTCCTCTTCATCCATGCCCTGCGTGGACTCGGCGCGGCCCGCACCAGCGCCTTGTTCAGCACCGCGCCGCTGGCCGGCATGGCCTTGTCCCTTCTCCTGTTTCGGGAGTTCCCAGGCGGATTGTTCGTGATCGGCTTGCCGTTGATGATGATCGGGACGCTGGTGTTGGTGAGTGAAGAACACGAACACCACCACGTCCACGAAACGCTCATGCACGAGCACGCCCACACCCACGATGACGGCCACCACGAGCATGCCCACGATGATAAAGGGAGCCAAAAACATTCTCATGTCCATCGGCATGACCAGCTGGCCCACTCGCACCACCACATGCCCGATCTGCACCATCGGCACACCCACCCGGCAGGATCATAAAAGAGTCTGGCAAAACAAGGCTCTTCTTTGTCATTGCGAGCGAGCGTTCTTTGCGAGCGAAGCAATCTTCCTGATAGCGCGGAAGACTGCTTCGGCAAAGAGCGCCTCGCAGTGACAAACGCCTTGTCATTGCGAGAGCGGCGATCTTCCGCTCGAAGCAATCTCCCCAATAATGCAGAAGACTGCTTCGGCAAAGAGCGCCTCGCAGTGACACGCTTCACTCGTAGTGACATTATGGCCCAAACAGCTCCTCATACAAATCATTCCACTCCGGGTTGATGCTGGTGATCAAATCCACTTTCTTCTTCCTGGAACCCGCTTTGATCTGTTTCTCCCGGAAAATCGCCGCCCTGACATCCTCGCCCATTTCATAGTAGACAAGTTTTGTCACATGGTAACGTTGCGTAAACTTGCCGCCCTTCCCGCTCCTGTGTTCGAGCACCCTGCGCTGCAAATTATTGGTCACACCTGTGTAGAGCACAGTGTTATTGAAGTTTGTCATGATGTAAACGCAGTATTCTCTGTTTGGCATGGTTATCCCTTGTCTGTTGTTGCCTGTCATTGCGAGAGCGGTGTTCTCCCGCTCGAAGCAATCTACCCTCACAGCGTGGGAGACTGCCTCGCTGCACTCGCAGTGACAGGCTTTTTTGTCATTGCGAGGAGGGTGCTCTTCCCGACGAAGCAATCTACCCTCACCAGCGCGCAAGACTGCTTCGGCGGAAGAGCGCCGCCTCGCAGTGACAGGTTATATCCCCAACTCCCCCTGCTTCCCACCTTCCTTCTTGACCTTCCCGGCCTGCTTGAACGTGCCGTACTGCGACGGCGGCATCTGGATTTCCTTGTCGTCCAGAAGGTCTTCGATGGTCAGGGTTTGGATGCGGGGATAGTCTTTTTGCCAGATGGCCGAATGGTAGAAGCCGGCCGAAGCCGCTTCTGTGACCATATCCCTCGAAGGGGCTTCCAGCGTGACGAACACACCCAGGGCGGCCTCCTCCCGTTCGACCGCGCCGCGCAGGTCGCGGATGTCGCCGCTCTTGACGCCCCCGCTCTTGACCTGGATCAGCACCCGGCTGGTCTTGCCTTTGGGGTCGTCAATGAAATTGAGCACGCCGTCTATGCCTTTGTCGGAGCCTTTCTTGCCGGTCTTGCTCCCGGCTTCGCCGCCGAGCGGCTTTGCGCCGATCAACGAGAGCGCCCACCACTGGAACTGGTAGCGGTCTTGTTTGGCGAGATGCCGGGCGGAAGCCAGGTCTTGCGGCTCGCCGATGACCTCGTAATCCTGCTTCTCTTTCAGCCCGAACATATCTTTCAGGCGGTACTTCATCAGCGAGATCGAGAGATGGGTCACGTCTATCCCGATCCAGCGGCGGTTGAGCTTATGGGCCGCAGCCACGGCCGTGCCGCACCCGCAGAAGGGATCGAGCACCACGTCCCCCTCGTTGCTCGAGGCCTGGATGATTCGCTCCAGCAGGGCCAAAGGCTTTTGGGTCGGGTAGCCGAGACGTTCTTGGGCCTGGGCGTTAATCGGGTCAATATCTACCCAAACATCTTGCGCTGGAACACCCTTAACTTCATCTAGGTAACGAATATAGCGAGGCCATCCTCCAACTTTTTTAGGCCAATAAATCTTTCCAGCAGCATCAAGTTCATCTAACCTTTCGATTGTGTATTTCCAATGATTTCCTTTTGCAGCAGGATCAAATCCACGCCACGGCATTCCTGATGACCCTTTACGAGTACCTGCTGCCGTCAAATCAGACAGTGTGTAATTTCTTCCATTTTCATCTGTTGAACGATAATGACTTGCTACATACTCATCATCAAATGGTTGATATTGCTGCCTCCAAACAAAACTTGATGATTTGCTATAAAAAAGAATAGCATCGTGAACAGGCCCATATTTCTGTGCTGAACTGTGAGCGGAAGTACGTTTCCAAACTATTTCATTTACGAAGTTTTCTGGCCCAAAGATCGTGTCCAGAACAATCTTCAGGTAATGACTCGCCGTCGGGTCGCAGTGCAGGTACAGGCTCCCGGCCGGTTTCAAGACCCGGTGCAGTTCCACCAGCCGGGCAGCCATCATCACCAGGTAGGCCATCATCTGGTTCGTCCCCACGAACTCACGCAGCGCCCCGATCATCTGGGCCACCCTCGGCGGGGCGTTCTGCACGATCTCGTGATAGGTGCGCTCGGTGGCCGCGTTCCAGTGCCAGGTATCCTCGAAGGCCGTGATCTGGGCCTCGGCCTCCTGCCCGCTCTCGTCCTTGAACAACACGTTGTACGAACGGTTGGAATTGAACGGCGGGTCGAGATAGATCAAATCCACCGACTCGTCCGGGACGTGCTCGCGCAGGATGGGCAGGTTATCGCCGTAGAAGAGGGTGTTGCGAGTGATGGGCTTGGGCATGGGTGGCCTCCTGGCCTGAATTATACAGGAGATTTCCATTTGTCATTGCGGGGAGCGCAGCGACGAGGCAATCTTCCCCCAACGGTGCGGGGAGACTGCCACGTCGGGCAATGCCCTCCTCGCAGTGACAGACCCCTGTCATTGCGAGCGAGCGTTCTTTGCGAGCGAAGCAATCTTCCCGATAGTGTGGAAGACTGCTTCGTCGGGGAAAACGCCCTCCTCGCAGTGACAGACCCCCTGTCATTGCGAGCGAGCGTTCTTTGCGAGCGAAGCAATCTTCCCCAATAACGCAAAAGACTGCTTCGTCGGGGAAAACGCCCTCCTCGCAGTGACAGACCCCCTGTCATTGCGAGCGAGCGTCCTTTGCGAGCGTAGCAATCTTCCCGATAGTGTGGAAGACTGCTTCGTCGGGGAAAACGCCCTCCTCGCAATGACAGACCCCCTGTCATTGCGAGCGAGCGTTCTTTGCGAGCGAAGCAATCTTCTCGACGGCGTGGAAGACTGCTTCGTCGGGGAAAACGCCCTCCTCGCAATGACAGACCCCCTGTCATTGCGAGAGCGGCGATCTTCCGCTCGAAGCAATCTCCCCCATAGTGCGGCAGACTGCTTCGTTTTACTCGCAGTGACAAAAGAGGGTGCGACGCACTCGCGAATTTAGCACGGGAGTTCTATTTGCGGCGCTCATCTTGCAAGAGGCAATCAGCGTACAAGCGACCATCTCTTTTTATATAACAGTTTCCAACTTGCAAAATCCAATCTCCAAGTTGGAAAATTTAATCTCCAAGTTGCAAATTAAATTTTCCAAGTTGCAAACTTTAATCTCCAACTTGCAAAATAAAATCTCCAGGTTGGAAAATCTATTTTGCAACCTGGAGATTTGGGACAAAAAATGGCTGCCATCCTCAAGATGACAGCCATCTGGATCGTCGAACACTCAAATTTCGAGCGGATCACCGGGATGCTCGGCATCCCAGAGTTCCTTCAGTTGCTCATTGGTGATGCCGATATTGGTTTTGTTGGCAAGGACGCCGCCGAACTTGTCGGGCGTGTTCATACCGTTTTTGAGGTCCATATCCGCCCGAAACGAGACCTTGAAGACCCCGTCCCGATCAATCAGCGGGGTGAATGTGCCCACGCCAGAAATTTTGACCGGAGTGCCCTCCATGTTGAAATACAGGATACACTCGCCCATCTCTTGAAACATCAGCATCACCTCGCTCTTGGTCAAGGTGGTACGCATGACCATCCAATCGGCCAGCCTGTCGAGGCCTGCGGTGTTTTTCAGTTCGATCTTGGGACCATATTTGTTGACAGCTTGCAGTAGTTTAGCCATTCTTGCCTCCTGATAGTGAGTAGTGGGGTTTCAGCGGGCTTCCATTTCACCCTGCATGTCATTATTCTACAAATCCAGGGCGCAACTGACAAGCCGGGAGACCTCTCAGTTTTGTAAGGATTTGGCTTGACTTTCCCCTCTCAGGCGCGATAATGGTTTCGGGTCGAGCGTGAGACCGGAAAGGAGTCAAAAAAAAATGGACCTCACCCAATCCGCTTCCACAAAAGTGCGCGACTTCGCTGCGGGATTGTTCGGTTGGTTCTTCGTTGCCAATTTCATCTTCGGGGTGCTCCTCTACGAAACCCCGGCAGTGCGGGAGGCCATACCCGACATCGTTTTCTTCTACCTGCTCCTGGGGCCACTCTGGCTGGCAACCATCATCCTGCCGCCGGTCCTGTTCGCCAAAGGGAAACAGGCCCTCGGCTGGGGGATCGTGACCGCCGCCGTAATGCACTGCATGACCTGGCTGATCTTGATGTTCGGCCGGGGCGACGTGCCTTTCAACCTGACCCTCTTCCTGCTGCCCGTCCCCGCCGCGCTTTTGATCTTGTTCGACGATTAAGGCTTTACCCTGTTTTACCCTGTCATTGCGAGCGAGCGTCCTTTGCGAGCGAAGCAATCTCCCCAATGGCGAGGAAGACTGCTTCGTTTCACTCGCAGTGACAAGGTCCCGTCCCCGCAAGGACAAGCATCCCTGTCATTGCGAGCGAGCGCTCTTTGCGAGCGAAGCAATCTTCCTAATGGCGAGGAAGACTGCTTCGTTTCACTCGCAGTGACAAGGTCCCGCCCCTCGCAGGGACAAGCATCCCTGTCATTGCGAGCGAGCGTTCTTTGCGAGCGAAGCAATCTTCCTAATGGCGAGGAAGACTGCTTCGTTTCACTCGCAGTGACAAGGTCCCGTCCCCGCAAGGACAAGCATCCCTGTCATTGCGAGCGAGCGTCCTTTGCGAGCGAAGCAATCTTCCTAATGGCGAGGAAGACTGCTTCGTTTCACTCGCAGTGACAAGGTCCCGTCCCCCGCAGTGACAAGCATCCCTGTCATTGCGAGGAGGGTGTTCTTCCCGACGAAGCAATCTTTCCCTCACAGGGCGGAGACTGCTTCGCTGCGCTCGCAGTGACAAGCGCCGGGGGCCAAACGCAATTTGAATCCTGGGGTGCAATCGGGTACAATGACCCCCTGATTGCATTTCATTTATCACAGGAAAAGACCCTCAATGACCCAAACCCCCACTCAAGAAACCGTCCTGGCCGCCCTCAGCACCGTCCAGGAACCCGAACTGCACAAAGACCTGGTCAGCCTCGGCATGATCCACGACCTGCAAATCCAGGGCGGCACAGTCTCCCTCACTGTCATGCTCACCACCCCGGCCTGCCCGCTGCGCGGCCGCATCGAAAAAGAAACCCGCGAAGCCGTGATGGCCGTTCCGGGCGTGAAAACCGTCAATCTCAAACTCGACTCGAACGTCCCCAACGACGGGCGGATGCGCGGCCTGGTCTCGGCCCCGATCCGCAACGCGATTGCCGTCGCCTCGGGCAAGGGCGGGGTCGGGAAGTCAACCGTCTCCGTTAACCTGGCCGTTGCCCTGGCCCAGACCGGCGCCCGCGTCGGCCTGATGGACGCCGACATCTACGGCCCCAACGTGCCCACCATGATGGGCGTCGAGCGGATGCCCAACCCGGTCAACGAGAAACTCACCCCGGCCCTGGCCTATGGCGTCAAGATGATGTCCATGGGCTTCCTGGTCAAGCCCGGCCAGCCGCTCATCTGGCGCGGCCCAATGCTCAACTCGGCCATCCGCCAGTTCCTGAGCGACGTGGACTGGGGCGAACTCGACTATCTCATCATTGACCTGCCGCCCGGCACCGGCGACGCCCCGCTCTCGCTGGCCCAGGCCCTGCCGCTCTCCGGCGTGGTCATCGTCACCATCCCGCAGGCTGTCTCGCTCGAAGACGCCAGCCGCGGCCTGGAGATGTTCCGCACCCTCGAAGTGCCCATCCTGGGCGTGATCGAGAACATGCGCGGCGAGTTCTTCGGCTCTGGCGGCGGCGAAGCCCTGGCCCAACGCTACGACGTGCCGTTCCTCGGCGCGGTCCCGATGGTCTCGGAGGTGCGCCTGGGCGGGGACAACGGCAACCCGGTCGTCGTGGCGGACCCGCAATCGGAGGCCGCGGCAGCCCTCAAGTCCCTGGCCGAAGCGGTGGCCGCCCGCATCAGCGTCGAGGCCCTCGGTCAAGACAGCGCCCCGACGATCAATATCGTTGGGTAATCCACTTGTCATTGCGAGGAGGGTGCTCTTCCCGACGAAGCAATCTCCCCAATGGCGTGGAAGACTGCTTTCCTTCGGCAGGCTCAGGACAGGCGCTGCGCTCGCAGTGACAAAGTCGGTGCTCTTCCCGACGAAGCAATCTCCCCAACGGCGAGGAAGACTGCTTCGTGGTTCATTGGGAATCGTCGTGATACACCCCCATATTTGACAGCATCCCGTAGGTCACGTTTCAAACGTGACCTGCATCTGGCGGCACACCACGTTAATTCCCAGAGAGCCTGCTTCATTCCTCGCAGTGACATTCCTTTTTGCTTTATAATCTGTCCATGCAACCAAATATTGTAGGTATCCGACTCACACAAGTGGGCAAGGTGTATCATTTCGACGCCAGCCCCATATCCGATTTACAGGTAGGCGACCACGTGATCGTCGAGACCAGCCGCGGCAAGCAGCTCGGCGAAGTTGTGACCAAACTCGCAGATCCGTCATCTCCCCACGAAGGCCAATGGAAGACCGTCGAGCGGCGCGCCACCCCGCGCGACCTGCTGCTCAAACAAACCTGGCAGGCCAAACAGACCGAAGCCATGATCGAGTGCCGCGCCCGTTCGAGCGAACTCAGGCTCCCGGTCAAGATCGCCGCGGCGGAATATTCCTTCGACGGCTCGCGCCTGACCTTCATGTACAGCACCGAAACCGAAGACAAGGTTGATCTCAAATCCCTGCGTAAGGACATGCAGAAGAAGTTCCCCCAGTCGCAGGTGGACATGCGCCAGATCGGCCCGCGTGACGTGGCGAAAATCCTGGGCGGGATGGGCGCCTGCGGCCTGGAGACGCGCTGCTGCTCGAAGTTCCTGACCGATTTCAGCCCGATCTCGATCAAGATGGCCAAAGACCAGGGCATCTCGCTCACCCCGTCCGAGATCACCGGCATGTGCGGGCGGCTGCGCTGCTGCCTGATCTACGAGTACGAGCAATACGTCGAGGCCCGCAAGACCCTGCCGAAGCGCAACAAACGGGTGGTCACGCCCAAAGGCGAAGGCAAGGTGCTGGACGTGTTCCCCCTGCGGGACGCGGTGCTGGTGCTGATCGAAACCGAAGAGCGGCGCAGCGTCCACGAGTTCCCGCGCATCGAGATCGAGCCGTGGGATGAACTGGAAGCCCTGCGCCGCAAATCCGAGGGGCCTTGCGACCGGCACGAAGGCGGCGGCTGCACCTGCGGTAAAAATTGATCCTTGATGAAAACGGAAGAAGAATACTATCATTACCGGGCCGTTCTCCAGGACATGCTCGAACAACAAGGTTTTTCCACCCTCCCCGAAAACAACCCGGGCCTGGGCCGGGCAACGTCCTTCGAGCGAGGCCCGCTCCGGGTAGGCTGGAGCTACGACTTGCGGGACCAGATGTTGGTCCTGTCTGCCCAAGATAAAAGCAACCCTGAGAAGAAAGCCCGGCTTTGGAAGTCCTTTTCAAACGCCAACCAGTTAGCCGACCTCGAAACGATCCTCCGCCGTTGGCTGGATACCCAAACCGGAACCCTCCAGTCTCCGCTCCCAAAAAAGAAACCTTCAACAATGCCCGACTGGCTCGCCGACTCTTTAGACGATGAAGCATGAACCCACAACCCCAAGACAACCCCGAAACTCCCCCAGACCTTTCCTGGCCCGAAGCTCAAAATATCCTGGTCATCCTGGCGCATCCGGATGACCCGGAATTTTTCTGCGGCGCAACCCTGGCCCGCTGGTCTCGCGCCGGACACCACATCACCTACGCCCTGCTGACCTGCGGCGACAAGGGCCGCAACGACCACAACAAGGACATTCCAGGGGACGAACTGTGCGCCCTGCGGCACGAGGAACAGGCTGCGGCCGCCTCCGTGATCGGCGTCGAGGCGGTCCACTTCCTGGACTGGCCGGACGGCTGCCTGGTCCCGAGCATTGACCTGCGCCGGGACGTGGTCCGCCAGATCCGCCGCTACAAACCGGACGTGCTCGTCACCTGCGACCCTGAAACCCTGTTCCCCAAAGGTTCCTACCGCCTCAACCACCCCGACCACCGCTACGCCGGCCAGGTTGTGTTGGATGCGGTCTTCCCGGCCGCAGGCAATGACCTTTACTTCCCGGAACTGCTGGCCGAGGGGCTGGAGCCGCACCAGCCGGGCGAAGTCTGGGTCTCGCTGACCAACGAACCCGACGTCATCCTGGACGTGACCGGCACCTGGGAAATCAAGTTGAAGGCTCTCGAAGAACACAAAAGCCAGATCGGCGACCCGGCAGAATTCGAACAGCGTATCCGCTCCCGCCACACCGAAGACAGCACCGACGAAGCCCCGCGTTACGAGGAACGCTTCCGGGTCATCAAGTGGCGATGAATTCTCAGCCACAGAGTTGCGGAGACCCAGAGTTTTGGAAATTCTCCGTGACCCTGTGACATTGTGACATTGTGGCGAAACCCCATGAACATCCTCAACGTCGGCTACGATTCGACCCACTACTACCTGCTCGACATCACCGGCGGCAAGCTGATGGTGGATTGCGGCTGGCCGGGCACGCTCCCCAAGCTGCTGGCCCAGCTCAAGCGCAAGAGCGTCGCCCCAGCCGAACTCAAATTCCTGCTGGTCACCCACTTCCACCCGGACCACGCCGGGCTGGCCGGGGAGTTGCAGCACCTCGGCCTCAAGCTGATCCAGATGGAGAACCAGGCTGAAGGCATTCTCTTCCTGGAAGACTTTTTCAGCCAGAAGAAGGAATTCCCCTTCATCAAAGTTTCACAGAAAGACGCCCTCCACCTGGAGTTCGCCGACAGCCGCAAATTCCTGGCCGGGCTGGGCATCGGCGGCGAGATCATCCACACCCCCGGCCACAGCGACGACAGCGTCACGCTGGTGCTCGACGAAGGCGTCGCTTTCACCGGCGATCTGAAACCGCTGTTCATGGCCCGGGCCGAGGACGACCGGGTTTCCAAAGCCAGTTGGGATAAGATCTACCGGCACAAGGTCACCCGCGTATTGCCGGCCCACGGCGCGTAGTAACGCCATGGAGTAACGACTTTAGTCGTTACCTTGCACATAAAAGCGACTGCCCAGGCTTTACGACAGGTCAGGAAAGCAGCTACTACAATTCCAAGGAGAACCCCAATGACTGATTTTTACGCTGAAGCCCTCGAACTCTTCGACTACACCCGGTCCCTGCGGCGCGACTTCCACGTCCACCCGGAGCTTGGCTTCCAGGAGGTCCGCACGGCGGGGATCGTGGCCAAGGAACTCAAGGAACTCGGCCTGGAAGTGTCCACTGGCGTGGCCGAGACCGGGGTCGTGGCCCTCGTCGAGGGGAGCAGACCCGGCCCGACCGTCCTGGCCCGCTTCGACATGGACGCCCTGCCCATCCTCGAACAGACCGGGGCGGAGTACGCTTCCAAAAATCCCGGCGTGATGCACGCCTGCGGACACGACGGCCACACCGCGGTCGGGCTGACCGTTGCCAGGCTGCTCAACCGTCACCGGGACGATCTGCCGGGGACCGTCAAACTGGTCTTCCAGCCCGCCGAGGAGGGCGTGGTCGGGCCGAAAGGCATGGGCGGGGCCGAACTGATGGTGGACGAGGGCGTGCTCGAAACCCCGCGCGTAGACTACACCCTGGCCCTGCACGTCTGGAACGAGAAACCGGTCGGCTGGCTGGGCATCGCCGCCGGGCCGGTGATGGCTGGGGCGGAGTTCTTCAAGATCACCGTCACCGGCAAGGGCGGGCACGGGGCCGTCCCTCACGCCAGCGTTGACCCGGTGGTGGCCTCGGCCCACATCATCACCGCCCTGCAAAGCATCGTGGCCCGCAACGTGGCCCCGCTCAAAGCTGCGGTGGTGACGGTCGGCAGCATCCACGCCGGCGAGGCCTTCAACGTCATCCCGCAGACAGTCGAGATGCAGGGCACCATCCGCACCTTCGAGCTGGCCGTGCGCGAGACCGTCTTGCGGCGCTTCGAGCAGGTGGTCCGCAGCACCGCCGACTCCCTGGGCTGCACGGTCGAGATGGAAGTCAAACGCGTCACCCCGGCCATGATCAACGACGAGGCCATGACCCGGAAAGTCCTGGCGGCTGCGAAACAGGTTTTCCCGGATACCGAAGCGGACACCGCCCCCTACGTCACCATGGGGTCGGAAGATATGGCCTTCATGCTCGAAAAAGCCCCCGGCTGCTATTTCTTCATCGGCTCGGCCAACGCTGAAAAAGGACTCAATTACGGCCACCACCATCCCAAATTCGACATTGACGAAGCGGCCCTGCCCCGCGCCGCGGCCCTGATGACCGCCGCGGTCATGGAAGCGGCAAACCAGGTGTAAATGACCGGTAAGTTATTCCTTCCAGAAGCCGCGCTCGAAAGGATCAAAACCGCTTACGAACATCTGCCTGACCGCGCCAGGCCAATGGATGTGAATACCCGGGTCGCCTCTTCGCTCGAAGAAGTGCTCGAAATCTCCGGCGGCGAGCGCGAACTCGAAGCCGGGGAGGTCCTGTTCCTCGAGAACGACCCCGGCGACAGCCTGTATTGGATCGAATCCGGGATTCTGGCCGTGCTCCAGGGCAACCTGGACGACCCGCGTCTCCTCGTCTTCCGCCACCCGGGGCAGATCGTGGGCGAGATCGCCCTGCTCGAAGACATCCACCGCACGGCGACCGTCGCGGCCCTCATCCCGACCCGCCTGAAGACCCTCAGTAAGGAGAAATTCCAGGCGGTGCTCAGTATGATCCCCGGCGTGGGCATCGAGTTGATCCGGCTGTTGAGCGCCCGTCTGCGGGAGATCCAGCCGGCTGAGTTCAGCGCAGGGATGTACGACCACCTGACCAGGGCCTTTTCACGCCAGGCATTCGACAGCCGCATCCGGGAGGAGATCGAGCGCGCCCAACTTTACCGTTACAATTTCTCGCTGGTATTCCTCGACCTCGACCACTTCAAGGAGATCAACGATACCTACGGCCACTCCCGCGGGGACGAGGTGCTGGCCGCCTTCGTCCAACGCACCACGTCCGAGCTGCGCACCACCGACCTGCTCTTCCGCTACGGCGGCGACGAATTCGTCCTGATCCTGCAGGGCATAGACAGCAAGCGCGGGCCGGTGCTGATCGAGCGCCTGATCGAGGAATTCCGCCGGGCGCCCATCCCCGGCGACCCGCCCTTGACCCTCTCCTTCAGCGCCGGGATTGCCTACTTCCCCTCAGACGGGAACACGCCCCTGGCCCTGCTCAAAGCTGCTGACGAGCGCGTGTACCACTCAAAGCGGGACGGGCGCGGCAAAGTTACCGGGCCGCTCGACCCGTCGCAGATCGAGTAAAAAATTGAAACTGCAATACAAAACCCGGCGGGCCGGGACAGGAGGGATATACTCCATTTTGAATTGACCCAAGGAATTCAAGATGGAAATCAAACTTTATCTCGCAATGGCCCGCAAGTGGGCCTGGCTGTTGGTCTTGGGGCTTGTCCTGGGCGCAGCCGGGGGATTCATATTCAGCAGCACCCAGACGCCCACCTACCAGGCCTCCACCCGCATCCTCGTCATGCGCGCCCCCCAGGAAAAGAATTCAGATTACACCTACCTCACCGACCAGCAACTGGTCCAGAACTACATTCAGATCCTGACCACCAGCGCCGTCATGGACGACGCGTCTGAAAAATTGGGATCAAGTGTGAGTTCCAGACAGGTCAAAGCCCAGCAGATCACCAACACCCAGGCCATCCAGTTGACGGTGGAGGACGAGAGTCCCCAACGGGCAGCGGACATCGCCAACATCCTGGTCCAGGTGCTGATCGGCCAGAACGAAGTGCTCCTGGCCGGGCGCTACGCCCTGACCGAGGAGAGCATCCAGGCCCAGATCACCCAGATCGAAGCCCAGATCACCCAACTGGGGACCGAGATCGAAAGCATCTCGGCTGAGACCGTGCAAGAGCAGCAGAAACAGGTCGAGGCCCAGATCGCGGTCATGCAGCTCGAAGTGACCCAGCTCAAGAACGACATCGAAGCCCTGACCCCGGCCCGCACAACCGACCAGCAATTCCTGCTCACCGAAAAGGAAGCCCGCCTGAACCAACTCGAACCCGTGTTGAGCCTCTACCAGCAAATCTACTCGGACCTGATCGTGCTGGGCAAACCCGTCAGCTCAGGCGACAGCACCTCCCGGCTGACGCAGTTGGAATCCACCATGCAGCTTTACCAGCAGATCTACATCAACCTGCTCAACAACCTCGAAACCATTCGCCTGGCGCGCCTGCAAAACACCCCCAACCTGGTGCAGATCGAACCGGCCGCCGTCCCTTCCGAGCCGGTCCGCCCGCAGCCGCTGAAGACCACCGGCCTGAGCGCAGTCGTGGGGTTGATGCTGATGGGCGGGATCGCCTTCCTCATCGAATACATTGACGACACCATCCGCACCCCCGAAGATGTCGAACGCACCTTGAAACTGCCGATCATCGGTCTCGTGGGGAACATCCACGCCGGGCAAAATGAACACGTGGAAGCGCACGTCATCAAACACCCGCGCTCACCGGTCTCCGAAGCCTTCAGGTCGCTCAGGACCAACCTCGATTATACGAACGTGGACCAGACCGTGAAGAAAGTGTTGGTCTCCAGCGCCGGACCCGGCGAAGGGAAGACCACCGTGGCGGTCAACCTGGCGATCATCATGGCCCAGGGCGGCAAACGCGTCCTGCTGATTGACGCCGATATGCGCCGCCCGCGCATCCACGCCATTTTTGGCCTGTCGAACCGGGTCGGGCTGAGCACCCTGTTTCGGGGCAAAATGCCCCTGCGCTCGGCCTGCCACCGGGTGGAGGGACTGAACCACCTTTATGTGATACCCAGCGGCAGCCTGCCCCCCAACCCGAACGAATTGCTCGCCTCCAGCCGGATGGAAGGCATCCTGGAGGAAGCCAGCCGTGAGGCAGACCTGATCATCCTCGACAGCCCGCCCGCCCTGGTTGCAGATTACCTCGTCCTGGCGGCCAAGGCAGACGGTGTGCTGCTGGTGCTTCAGCCCGGCCGCACCCGGGCCGACGCGGCCTTTGCCATGCTCGAACAGTTGGAACGGGTCAAAGCCCGCGCCCTGGGCGTCATTTTGAACAAAATCCCCCGCAACAGCTATTATTACGGCGGGTATTATCATTACGACCCCAACCAGCACAGCAGTTACTACTACCAGCAGAAAGAAGCCCCGCAGCCGGCCCGCCCGGCGGCGCAACCTCCGGCCAAACTACCCGCGCCGCCGGTAGCGCCCGCAGCGCAAATCCGCAAGCCCGCCGCAGGACAGCAGGGAAAATCCTACGCAGCCCGCCCATCCCCCCCGCCCGCCGCGACGGTTGCGCCGCCGAAACAGCCTCCGGCCCAAAGGATTGCAGCCAGCCTGCTCGAAGACCCCGCCCCGGCCAACACGACCAGGGACGGCCTGCCGGAAGAAGCCGTCGAATATGTCATCGCCAATTACGACCTGGAGTGCTGGTACGACGCCCGATAAATCACAATTCTCAACGCCATTGCGATGAGCGTTTTGTGCGACGGAGCAATCTCCAATTTTATCGAGGAGACTGCTTTCCTTCGACAAGCTCAGTGCTTTGGATTTCGTTTCTGCCCGCGCCGCTCACCCCGGCGCGGTTTCGTTTGGGGATTTGGGACGCGTCCCCCCCCGGGCCGGGACCGTACCCCATAACGCCCTCACCTCCCCCTCCGTCAGCACCCGCCACTCGCCGGGACCCAGGCCGGCCACCGTTAAAGGGCCGATCCCCACCCGGACGAGGCGCAGCGTCGGCAGCCCGACCGCAGCCGTCATGTGCCTGATCTGGCGCTTCTTGCCCTCCCGCAGGCGGATTTCGAGCCAGGCTGCCGGCCCGTTGGGTGTGACCGGCTTGGGACGCGGCGGCAGGCGCGGGTCGGGGATGGCTTCGGCGGTGCAGGGCAGCGTCTGGTAGCCCTTGACCGTCACGCCCTGCCGCAATTGGGCCAAAGCCGTTTCATCGGGAACCCCTTCTACCTGCGCCCAATAGGTCTTCTCCACGTGGCGCTGCGGGTGGGTCAGCCTGTGGGCCAGCGCGCCGTCGTCCGTAAGCAGGAGCAGGCCTTCCGAGTCCCGGTCGAGCCGACCGGCAGGGTACACGTCCGCCACGGGGAGGTAATCCTTGAGCGTCGGGCGTCCCGTCCCTTCATCCGTAAACTGGGAGAGCACGCCGTAGGGCTTGTAAAAAAGGATATACTTCATCCATGCCATCATACCAGATTCGCCTGTGCCGCAACCCCGACTGCGGGCTGCGCTACCCCCTGACCGAAAACCACCCTTTCGGCGAACGCTGCCCGGCCTGCCTGGGAGAGACGGAGGCCGTCTGCCAGGGCAGCCTGGAGCGGGAAGCCATCCGCGAAGGAGACGACCTGCCCGAAGGCGTGAGACTGCGCGTCCTGCTCGATAACGTCCGCTCGGCCTGGAACGCCGGCTCGATCCTGCGCACAGCAGACGGATTCGGGTTCGAGCACGCTTACCTGTGCGGCGTCACGCCCACACCGGAGAAGGCCGAAGTCCGCAAGACCGCCCTGGGTGCGGAAGCGTTCGTCACCTGGTCTTCCCACCCCAACGCCCTCGAACAGGTTCGGCGCCTGCAAGGAGAAGGCTGGATGGTGCTGGCGCTGGAGAAGGTCAAGGAGTCTGTCCCGCTCCAGGCCGCAACTTACTTGATCTCCTCCCCAACCGTGCTTGTGCTGGGGAACGAAGTGACCGGGGTTGATCCTGCCATCCTGGAGTTGTCCGAACGGGTCATCCACATCCCCATGCGCGGGCAGAAGCGCTCGTTCAACGTGGCGGTAGCCTTTGCCGCAGCCGCGGCGCTCATCCGCGAGAGTTTGATCATGTATCCGTGGTGGACGTCTGATGATGATGTATGGTGAGGGGCTTTAGAAAATGGCTCATCGCTCGCCAGAAGGTGCGTCGCACCTTACCGACAGGCAAACCCGTTTTAGCGGACAAACGCCGTCTGGTAGCCTTAATCAGTTTAGAAAGGTGCGACGCACTCGCGCAGGTCACATTCCCTTAAGCCAACAAGGTGACAGTCACTTTCGGAAGTGACTGTCACCTTTTACTCATAGCGCGGCTTCCAGCCGCAGCCAAACGATCTTTAACGCAAAGCCGCGAAGGTTCAGAGACGCAAAGAACCGAAATAATCTTTGCGTCTCTGCGTCTTGGCGCCTTTGCGTTAAACATTTGCGCGTACAATGCAAATCCTTCACGGTAACACTATAGAAAGGTGCGACGCGCCATCTCTCCCGTTCCGGGTCAGCCGCCGACCCCCAGCGTGTACAGCACCCACAGCCCGCCCAGGTAGACCAGGATGAGGAACAGGGCGTCCAGTTCGATGAAGAGCAGGCGGCGTTCGAGGCGGGCCAGGTTGCCGAGCAGGGCCAGGGCGGTCAGGATCAGGCCGAGCATCCCGGCGACGGCGAAGGCCGGGTCTATCACCCCCAGGAAGCGCCCCGAGGTGAGGAAGACGTCGGTCAGGCCGAGGGCGAACATGTTGAAGACGTTGGAGCCGAACAGGTTGCCGACTGCCAGATCGTAGGCTCCCAGGCGGGCGGCGGCGATGGTCGTGACCATTTCAGGCAGCGACGTGACCATGCCGACCAGCAGGATGCCGACGAACCCGGTCCCCAGGCCGGTGATCTCGGCGATCTGGGCGCTGGAGGAGACCAGCCAGGGGGCGGCCAGCACCAGGACCAGGGTGGCCGCGCCGAAGCCGAGCAAAGCCTTCCATAACGGCATCAGTTTCGTGTCCAGTTCGCTTTCGGTCACAGGCGGCGGGGGCGGGGCGTTGCCTTGCAGCAGGCGGATCCCGCCCAAATAAACGCCCATGATCAGCAGGCTGTCCAACCCCACCCAGCCGATGCGCCAATCCTGGTGGATTTGCATCGAGAAGACAGCCATGGCGATCAGCAGGATGGCCAGCCCGGCGGTGAGGGCGTGTTTCATCGCCACCTGGCGCAGGATGCGTTTGTTCTGGTTGGTCAGGTCGAGCACGGCCAGCATGAACATGTTGAACATGTTCGAGCCGAACATGTTGCCGGCGGCCAGGTTGGGCACGCCCTGGCCGAGCGAGTTGATCGTGGTCAGCAGTTCGGGCAGGGAGGTGGCCCCGGCCAGCAGCAGGGTGCCGATGAACATGCCGCCAAGCCGGGTGCGGATGGCGATCACGTCGCCGAAGCGCGCCAACTGCATGGCGGTGAAGACCAGGACGGCGGAAGCGGCAATGAACTGGACCCAGACCATTACTCCCCCTCCTGCCCTTCCACCGGCAGCCCCTTGACGATTTCGATCGGCCAGGCCACCAGGATGCCGGTGTTCGGCCCGTCCAGGTCGCCGACGATGGCTTCGGCGGCTTCGAGCGCAGCCTGGACAATGCGGCGGTTTTCGACCACCACGAAGAGGGTCATGTGGTTTTCGAGGCGGGCGCCCCCGGCCAGGGCGGCGAAGTCGAAGCGCGCTCCCAGCAGGCTGCCCTGGATGCGGCGGCGCTGCCAGCCGGTGCTTTCCATGATGGTCACGCCGCGCACGCCGATCTCAGACCAGGAGGTGAGGATGGCGTCGAGGTGGTCGGGGTCGTCGAGGACGAAGAGCAGTGCGTACATGGGGCCTCCTATCAGGTTTGAACCACGAAGATATGGCGTTTTAGCAGCAGGTCACGATTGAATCGTGACCTGCGCGGGTATGACGGAATCCGGCGACTCCCGCCGTTGGATGTCAAAAATTCGTATCGCCTTCTTCCTGGCTGCCCGCAAGTATAGCATAACACCCAATCTCGACCCCCTCCCGGCCTCCCCCATTTTCCCCTGAAGCGCGAGGAAAATGGGGGAGGTGGCCGATAGACAGCTGTTGCCTCCCCCATGCGAGGATAAAATCCCCAATTACCAATTACCAACCTGTCCCTTTTCCGCTCTTTCCCCGTTTATCATATAGAATGTGATCACATTTGCCACCATCATGAACGATTCCACCCCGCAACCCGACGCGGCCTCCCCGCACCCGCCCGTCTCGGTCGAGACCTTCGGCCTGCTCTACGACCGTTACGCCGTCCCGGTTTACCGCTACGTTTACAGCCGGGTCGGTAACGCCGCCGACGCCGAAGACCTGACCGCCCAGACCTTCCTCTCGGCCCTCGAGGCCCTGCCCCGTTACCGCGAGCGCGGTGCGTTTGCCGCCTGGCTTTTCAGGATCGCCCGCAGCAAGCTGATGGACTATTTCCGCCGGGACCGGAACCACATCCCCCTGGAGCAAGTGGACATGGACCCGAAAGCGGACGACCCGTTGGCCTGTTCCATCGCTTCGGACGAGGTCTCCACGCTGAAAGCGCTGGTCGCCGCCCTGGGCATCGAGGAGCGCGAACTCCTGCGCCTGCGCTACGTGGCCGACCTGTCCTTTAGCGAGATGGCCGCCCTGCTCCACAAGCGCGAAGATGCGGTCAAGAAGTCCCTCTACCGCCTGCTGGCCCGCCTGAACAGCCAGATGGAGGCGAAAAATGCCTGAGATGACGACCCTCCCGCCCGAACTCGAAACCAGCCTGCGCCAGGCCCTGCACGTCCCCGGCCCGGATGCGGCGTTCCTCGCCCGGTTGCGCACCCAACTCGAACAAGAGGCAGATATGAAGACTGACAAGGGAGTGGAAAAACTCCCGTTTTTCCGAAACCATGTCCGAAATCAGGAGATTTCGGAGTCCGAAACCAAACGCATTTCCCCGCGCCTGGCCTGGGGACTGGCCGCCGCCTTGCTCGTCCTGGCCGTCAGCCTGCTGGCGACTTCGCCGGGCGTAGTCGAAGCCATGAAGCGGCTGTTCGGCTATATCCCCGGTGGAGGGCTTGTAGAACAAGGCGCATCCCTGCGCGTCCTGGCTGAACCGGTCGTCGTCGAACGGGACGGCATCACCCTGACCGTCACCCAGGCCCTCGTCAGCCCGGATAAGACCGTCGTGGCTTACACGGTCGAGGACATCCCCGAAGCGGCCCTGGCCCCCGACTTCAGCGAAGGCCAGACCCCGCCGCCCGCCTGCGCCGGGCAGGACTACCTGCACCTGCCGGACGGGACCATCCTGTCACCCACCGGCGGGCAGGGCAGGAGCTGGCAGCTTGGTTACGAATACCGCTGGGTCTTCGGCCCCATCCCGGCGGGCGTGAACACCGCCGACCTGCTCATCGCCTGCCTGCTCGGCACCTCCCCCGGCGCGGCCCCCGAAAACTGGATCATCCCGCTGGCCTTCGTCCCCGCCCCGCCCGACATGACCGTCGTCCCGGTGGAGGAGATCACCCCCTCGCCGCCGCCGACCACAGAGACCGAAGCGGGGGCAACCAGCACCCCTGAACCCAGCCCGGTCACGGTCGAAAGGTACATCGAACTGGACGACGGTTACATCCTGATCGGTTCGTTCCATGCCATCCCGGCAAGCGAGGGGCTGGTCACTTCGCCCTACCCCTGGTACGTCCGCATCAACGACGCCAGCGGGCAGGATGTCCCTTACGATTACGCCGCCGACGTGGACCTGCCTCCGGGGGACGAGTCCAGCACGCCCTGGGCCTACAAGATCAGCGGCAAGTCCTTCGCCTGGCCGCTGACCCTGACCATTGACAGCCTCGAAGCCCTGCTGCCGGAGTTCAGCGCCAGCTTCGAGTTCGATACCGGCCCGGCCCCGCAACCCGGCCAGGAATGGGCGCTCGACCAGGAGTTGCTCATCCGGGGTTACACCGTGCGCGTGCTCAAGGCCATCCGCACCCCCGACGGTTACGCCTTCACCTTCCAGGCTGACCCGCAAGTGACCGGCCTGGGGGTGGGCATCCCCGGCTTCGCCGTCGCCCCGGCAGGCGGCGGCGGTGGCGGCGGGGACGGTTCACTCAGCGCGAGCGTAGCCTACGCCGGCGAAGTCCCCGAAGGCCGATTGACCGTGGAAATCAGCACCATGACGGTCAACATCCCCGGCCCGTGGACGGTCCAGTGGCAGCCGGGGGACGCTCCCTCGCAAGCCGCGCCCACCCCCTCGTCCGGCCCCGCTGCGTGCGTGACGGATGAAGTCTGGGCGCAGGCTAAGGCCTCGGTCCCGGCCCAAATCCCTTCCGGCCTGGACGGCAATTTCATCATCTTTGGCCCGAATGCGGACGGCTCGCAGTATGGCGTGAGCCTCCTGAACCTGGCCGGGAACAGCCGCAGCTTCATTGCCTCCGGGGCATGGCCGATCATTTCGCCGGACGGGACGAAGATCGTTTTCACCGGTGACGTTGGGTTGGTGGTCTATGATCTCGCCAGCGGGCAATTGACGGATTTACCGGGAACCGCCCCGGACGATTACCGCATGGTCTGGTCGCCGGACGGCAGCCGGATCGCCTTCATCCGCAGCAGCACCGACCAGATGCTGGTCATCAACGCCGACGGCACGGGCCAGCAGCAGGTGGCGGACCTGTCGGTCGTTTACCGGCTGCTGGTGGGCTGGGCCGACAACGCCCACCTGCTCATCACCGAACCCGGCCCGGACGGAGTGTTCATCCAATCCCTGAACCTGGCCGACGGCTCGACCCGGAACCTGTTCACGATCAGTTCCAACAAGGCCGATACGGTCGTCTCGCCCGACGGCGGATGGATCGCTTTTACCAGCTCACGGGGTGGGATGCTCGGCAACGGCCTGTACGTCTCCCGGCTCGACGGCTCGGAGCGGCGGATGGTCGTGGCACTGGATGGCCGGGCGCTCTACTTCCCGGTCTGGAGTCCCGACGGCCGCTGGCTGGTCGTCAGCCTGCCCGACCCGGACGACCCGGTTGACCAGACGGCCCAGGCCCTGATCGAGCTGGACAACTGCCGGGTCATCCCCCTGCCAGACGTGGGCGGGCAGGTGTATTCGTGGGGGCGGTAAAAAAGAAAGCCATTACCACACGCGTTCAACGCCGTAGGCATCGAACGACTGGTCAGCGCTGACCAGTGTCATCTTCTCGATCCGGGCTTGGACTGCGAGCAAACGATCAAATGGGTCACGATGATGAAAGGGCAGGGTAGCCACTACCGCCAGGTGTTCCAGCGCAATATTCAAGACACCGATGCCATTCAACGCTAATTGGTGAGGGATAAAAGTCTCAAAAGATTCCCCCAGGGTTAATTTTGCCAAGCTGAGCTTTACGGCTATCTCCCACAGACTTGCCACGCTCATAAAAGGTTGTGAGTCTTGCGACTCAATCAAAACCCGCGCAGGCTGGCTCAGGCGCGGGTTGTCATCTATAAACCACAGGAATGTGTGGGTATCGAGCAGGATGTTCATGGCATGTATTCAGAGAAGTCATCGAGTGGCGCGTCGAAATCGTCTGTCATCTTCACCATCCCTTTTGCGCTTCCTGCTTTGCGCGGGTGGAACATTTGTTTGAGCGGTATCAATTGCACCAGGGCCTTATCATCCCGCTCGATGAAGACAGGTTCGCCGCGCAAGGCCGCATCAATCAGGTTCCACAGTTTCTTTGGGAGATCGCTCTGTTTGATTTGGTAGATCATCATCGCCTTCTTTCTGCCTGCTCGCAAGTATAGCATAATACCAATTAGCACCCCTCCCAGCCTCCTCCATTTTCCCCTGAAGTACGGGGAAAATGGGGGAGGTAACCAACAGGCCGGTGGGGGTCACCCAACAATGTTGCCAACTGCCTCTTTCATCCTGGATAGTATAATGAGACCACCCGGCGGTAAGAAAACCAGGGCCGGGAGGTTCTATTCTGCAAGACGAGGCATCATTTGGATATTTCAATAGCATTAGGCGGCGGCGGGTCACGCGGCAACGCCCACATCGGCGTGCTGCGCGTCCTGGAGCAGGAAGGCTTCTACATCCGGGCGGCGGCGGGGACCAGCTTCGGGGGTTTGGTGGCCGCTTTCTACGCCTCCGGCCATTCACCCGATGAAATCGAAGAAATCTTCAGCCGGGTGGACCAAAACCGGCTCTACGGCCGCGCCCCCGACGACGGCCCGTCCATGCTGGGCACGGCGGGCATCCAGAAATTCCTCGACTCCCACCTGAAAGACCGCGCCTTCGACAGCCTGCGTATCCCCTGCGCCCTGACCGCTGTTGATTTGCAGCACGGCTGCGAGATCATCCTGAAATCCGGGCCTCTCAAGGAGGCCATCCTGGCGACCATGGCCGTGCCGGGAGTCTTTCCGCCCCGCAAACAGGACGGCTACGACCTGGTAGATGGCGGCGTGCTCGACCCCGTCCCGGTTTCGCTCGCCCGCGCCCTGGCCCCCGGTATGCCAGTGGTCGCGGTGGCCCTCACCCCGCTTCCCGAAGCCGCTTCGCAACTGTTCAACGTGCCGATCCCCCAGATGATCCCGTCGGCGCTGATAGACCGCATCAGCCACATGCGCCCTGCCCAGGCCCTGGGCATCTTCATGCAGTCCATCGAAGTCGGCAACCGCATGTTGAGCGAATTGCGCTTGCAGGTGGACAAACCCGAAATCATCCTCCGCCCAGACGTGGGACAGGTGGCCCTGCTGGACGAAGTGGACGTCCATGAGATGGCCCGGCGGGGCGAGGAAGCGGCCCGCCAGGCGTTACCTGAGATCAAGGAGCTGTTCACCTTATCCGCCCGTCTTGGCCGCACCCTGCGCCTGCTGAACGCCCGGAAATGACCCTCTGCAAACTGCTGGAGAAAATTCATGCGTGACCTGCGCCGTTATGCCCGCCAGACCAACGTCCGCCTGATCGTAGGGGCGGTGCTGCTCGTCTTCGTCATCGGCGACGGGCTGATCTACGTCATCTACGGCCCCGCTTCGGCCCTGATGGGAGCCGTCTGCCTGCTGGCCGGGCTTTCACCGGTACTGCTGATCCTGCTCGCCTTAGCCTTAATGGATTGGATCGTCAAACGTGCAAACCGAGACTGATACCCACCTGCTGACCTACAACAACTGGACCCTGCGCGTGCGCCACCCCGCCGAGAACCCCGCCCGGCTGCTGCTCCTGCTCCACGGCTGGACCGGAGACGAGAACTCGATGTGGGTCTTCGCCCGCAACCTGTCGCCGCATTACTGGGTACTGGCCCCGCGTGCGCCCTACCCGGCTGAAAATTCCGGCTTCTCCTGGCGCGAGCTCAAAAACGGGACCTGGGGCTGGCCCACGCTCACCGAACTCCGTCCCGCCGCTGAGGCGCTGCTCCGCCTGGCCGACAACCTGTCCATCTCGATGAACGTGGACGCCTCCACCTTCGACGTGATGGGCTTCAGCCAGGGGGCCGCACTGGCCTCGCTGCTCTGCCTGCTCCACCCGCAGCGCATCCGCAAGTCGGCCATCCTGTCCGGTTTCGTCCCCGACGGCGCGGAAGACCTGTTCTCCCGCCGGCCGCTGGAAGGCAAATCCATCTTCGTCGCCCACGGGACGAACGACAACCTCGTCCCGCTCGAACGGGCGCAACTGTCCATGCAAAGGCTGGAACAGGCCGGGGCGCAGGTCTGCTTCTGCGAAGCGGAGGTCGGCCACAAGGTCAGCGCGGATTGCATGAAGGCGCTAAACGCTTATTTCGAGAATCCGTAAGGCGAGATTCATCTCGCCCAAGGTTTCACGACATGAATGTCGTGATACGTTCAGAATTAAGCCTCGTTTAAGCCTTGCGTTGACGTGCGTCCTTTTTGCAGGTATCCTTGCAATGGTTTAATCATCCAATATTTGCAGGCACGAGTGCGTCGCACCCGACCCCTGGCTCGAAACCCATTAAACGGACCATTTCACCCTTCGTCCCAATCCAGTCCGGCCAGGTGCGATATTATGCCCGCAGGGCACGCACCCTCCTCAACAAGGTGAATTCTCTATGCCATTCAATCGTCATCTTTCACGCCGTGATTTCCTCAAACTGACCGGGGCCGGGCTGGGCGGGCTGGCCTTGCGCCCGTTCGACCGCATCCTGAAGCCGCTGCCGCAATTCCCCGCCGGGCAGGTGCTGGGGCGGGTGTCGGTCTTCCCTTACTATTATTCGACCGAACTGAAGGCCTCGCCCCACGCCTTCGCGGCCACCATCAGGAACCTGAACGAAGACGAGGTGGTCGCCTGGAACCGGGAAGTGATCGGAACGACCACCAATTTCAGCCTGACCAACAAGACCTGGGTCGAGACTCCCGAAGGGTACATCTTCAAGCCCCACCTGCAACTGACGAGGAACGAGCCGAACGTCCCGCTCACCGGCATGCCCGAAGGCAAGACCGGATTCTGGGCCGAGGTCACCGTCCCGTATGTGGACTTGGTGATGGACAACCCGCCGCCGCGCTCGCCCAGCTACAAATACATCTTCGATACGGGGCAAATCCCGCGCCTGTATTACAAGCAGGTGGTCTGGATTGACCAGATCAAGACCGGCGACGGCGGGCGTATCCTCTACCGCTTCAACGAGGACCCGGGGCACGGCTACGGCTACGGCGACATGCTCTGGGGCGACGGGGCCGCCTTCCGCCCGCTGACCGAGGCCGACACATCTCCCCTCAGCCCCGACGTAGACCCGGCGGAGAAGCACATCGAAGTCAACCTGACCTACCAGACCATGTCGGCTTTCGAGGCCGGACGCGAGGTCTACTTCTGCCGCGTCTCGACCGGCATCGGCGAGTACGCCACGCCAAAAGGCGACCAGAACGTCCACTGGAAGATATACTCGATCAATATGTCGTCCAGCAGCACCGCCAGCGGATCGGGCTACGACACCTCCGGCGTCTCGTGGCCCAGTTTCATCAACGGCCAGGGCGTAGCCTTCCACGCCGCCTTCTGGCACAATTATTTCGGGCAGACCCGCTCGCACGGCTGCATCAACATGCTCCCCGAAGACGCCCAGTGGGTCTTCCGCTGGACTGCCCCGCACGTCAGCATGGAACAGAGCGAGATCCGCATGACCTGGCCGAATGTCGGCACGAAGGTCACGGTGATGGAGCGCCTGTATTAGAGAATCCACCACGGAGATCACGGAGAACACAGAGATTTCTCTTTCTCCATGCGCTCAGTGCTCTCTGTGGTAGATCAGGTCTTTATTATGTCTACTTTGGTTGCGGAATAAATTCCGCATTACGGATTCTTGCATCATCATAGAGGTAAAACATGGAAATCGGTAACGTTACTGTCTGGCTGGCTTTCCTGGCCGGCATCCTGTCCTTCCTGTCGCCCTGCGTCTTCGCCCTGGTCCCGGCTTACGTCGGCTACCTGGGCGGACGGGCCGCCGGGAACGCCGGCGAGGCCCGCGGCAAGTGGATCACCTTCTCGCACGGGCTGGCCTTCGTGGTCGGGTTCAGCGTGGTCTTCATCACCCTGGGCCTGGCCGCCTCCGCCCTGGGGCGGGTACTCTTCGACCTGCAGGACATCCTGATGAAGGTCGGCGGCATCCTGATCGTCATCTTCGGCTTGCACATGCTCGACCTGCGCTTCGGCAATTTCAGCACCCGCATCCCCTTCCTGGAATACGACACCCGCCGACAGCAGCTCCCGGACGCCAAATGGGGCTACGTCTCCTCGGCCATGATGGGCGTCTTCTTTTCGGCCGGCTGGTCGCCCTGCGTGGGACCCGTGCTGGGGGCAATCCTGACCCTGGCCCTGAACGGCGGCTCGACTTCGCTCGGCCTGGTTTTGCTCACCTCTTACTCGGCCGGGCTGGCCATCCCCTTCCTGATCGCCGCCCTGGGCATTGACTGGGTTTCGGCCACCCTCAAAAAGCACGGCAAGGTGATGCGTTATGTGGAAATGGTGATGGGCGTCATCCTGATCGTGCTGGGCGTGATGCTCTTCATGGGCAAACTGGCCCTGCTGGCGAACTTCGGCCCCTGGGTGGATTTCGGGATATAAAATGTTCAAGGACCGCGGCAGCGTTGCGATCATCTCCGTCACGGTCCTTTGCGTGGGGGCGTTGATGTGCCTGGCCCTCGTCACGGGGCGGGCCGGCGACCTGCTCCGTTCAGGAGGGCGGGGGCCGCTGGTGGACAACCCGGCGCCCGATTTTTCCCTCTTTACCCCGGATAACCAACTGGTCACGCTGGAAGGGTATCGCGGCCTCCCGGTGATGCTCAACTTCTGGGCCACCTGGTGCAGCCCGTGTGTGGCGGAACTGCCCCTCATCCAGGAACGTTACCTGGCGCACCGCCCCGACCTGGTGGTGCTGGCCGTCAACGAATGTGAACCGCCGGACGTCGTGACCGATTTCATCGCCGACACAGACCTGGAACTGCCGGTGCTGCTCGACGAAGACTGTTCGGTCGGCGACCGGGATTACCTGGTCAACGCCTACCCGACCAGCATCTTCATAGACGCCAACGGCGTGGTCCAGTCCGTGTACATTGGCAGCATGACCGCCTCTGTTTTGGACAAGAATTTACGCTTGATAGGTATCGCTCCATGATTACTGTTACTTTGTATTCGCGGCCCGAGTGTCACCTGTGCGAACAGGCCAAAGAAGACCTCGCCGCCTTGCAGGAAAAGATCCCCCACCGGCTCGTCGAAATCAATATCGAAAACGACCCCGACTTACACAAAAAATACCTGGCTGAAATCCCGGTCGTGGAAGCCGGGCCTTACCGCCTGAAAGCGCCCTTTACCCGTCAGGCGCTGGAGATGACCCTCGGCGCGGCAGCCGACCGCGTGTCCCATTTGGAGCGCATCGGGGACGACTCCTATCAGTCAGCGGTCAAACGCGGCCAAACCATCACCCCGTCCGACCGGGTCTACTTCTGGCTCTCCAAACATTACATGGTCGTCGTCAACCTGCTCCTGGCCCTCTACCTGGGATTACCCTTCCTGGCCCCGGCGTTGATGAAGGCCGGCGCGGAAGGCCCGGCGCAGGCGCTTTACAAGGTTTACAGCCCGCTCTGCCACCAGTTTGGGTTCCGCTCGTTCTTCCTGTTCGGCGGGCAACTGGTCTACCCGCGTGCGGCCGCAGAAGTGGACGGCCTGCAAACCTGGGGCGAGGCCACCGGCCTGAATGAGCAAGATATTGAGGCAGCCCGCGCCTACACCGGCAATTCGGACATAGGCTTCAAAGTTGCCCTGTGCGAAAGAGACGTGGCGATCTACGCCTCCATGCTGCTCTTCGGGCTGGTCTTCGCGGCCAGCGGCAACCGCCTGCGCGGCCTGCACTGGGCGCTGTGGATACTGATCGGCATCGCACCCATCGGGCTGGACGGGTTCTCACAACTCTTCAGCCAGCTCGGCCTGCCGGCGGTCAACGCCATCCTGCCCTACCGCGAGAGCACCCCGCTCCTGCGCGTCCTGACCGGGAGCCTGTTCGGGTTTGCGACCGCCTGGTTCGGTTTCCCGCCCATGGAAGAATCCATGCGGGAGACCCGCCAGTTCCTGGTCAAGAAATTCGCCATCGTCGGGCAGGGAGATTGACGTGCCGTTCCACGACCGCGAAGACCGGCGCTACCTCACCTTCGACATTTTCGACAGCCTGCCCCATGCCGTGTTCACCCGCCGGGGCGGGGTCAGCCCGCAGCCGTGGGCCTCGCTCAACGTCGGCGGCGGGATCGGGGACGAGCCGGAACGCGTCCGCCGCAACCGCTACCTGTCATTCGAGACGCTGGGACGCTCCCGCGACTCGATCTATGACGTTTGGCAGGTCCACAGCGCGGAGGTGGTCATCGCCGAGCGGGCCCGGGACCCGGAAACGGCGTACCGTCAAGCCGACGCCGTCCTGACCGACAACCCCTCCGTGACCCTCTTCATGCGTTTCGCCGATTGCACGCCCATCCTGCTCCACGACCCGGTCAGGAAGGTCGTTGGCCTGGTCCATGCCGGCTGGCAGGGGACGGTGAAGGGCACCCTCAAGGCCGCAGTCGAGGCCATGCGCGGGCGCTACGGCACGGACCCCGCCGACCTCCTGGCCGCCATCGGCCCCTCGATTGGCCCCGACCACTACGAGATCGGGCCAGACGTGATCGCCCGGGTCCACGAGGCCTTCGGGCAAGACGCCCCCGGCCTGTTGAGCCGGAACGGGAACGGCAGCACCCACTTCGACCTGTGGGCCGCCAACCGCCTCTGGCTGGAAGCGGCCGGTGTGCGCCGCGTCGAAACCTCCGCCCTATGCACCGCCTGCCACCTGGACGACTGGTTCTCGCACCGGGCTGAACACGGCCGCACCGGGCGCTTTGGGGCGTTGATCGCCCTGCAACCGTAGTAGCGACTTTAGTCGCTTTTGTGCCAATGTCAACGACTGAAGTCGTTACTACACGGCCACGTTGGAAGCGTGGCCTGCTCTTGGTGATTTCTCAAATAAATGCGCATTTATTCGTCAAAAAATGCGCATTTATTTGCAAAAAGACGTTCACCTTTTCGGGATAAGGCCTTATTCGAGATGAGCACAGACCAGGTCGTGTCTATCAGGGACAACTTATCGAGGGTGCGGGCGCAGATGGAAGCCGCGGCCC
Organism: Anaerolineales bacterium UBA5796; assembly: GCA_002418215.1. Taxonomy (GTDB): domain Bacteria; phylum Chloroflexota; class Anaerolineae; order Anaerolineales; family Villigracilaceae; genus UBA5796. Next base: position 20,287 of record DIDQ01000149.1, on the reverse strand, counting down.
GCCGGGCGGGGCGCGACCCGGCTTCGGCGCGGCTGGTGGTGGTGACCAAGACCCACCCGGTCGAAACCGTGCGGGCGGCGGTCGAGGCGGGGGCGGCGATCCTGGGCGAGAATTACGCCGAGGAAGCGGTGGCCAAGATGGAGGCGCTGGGCCGGGCGGCGGTCGAATGGCACATGATCGGCCACGTGCAGAGCCGCAAGGCCAAACTGGTGGCCGAAAACTTCGCCATGATGCATTCGCTCGACAGCCTGAAGCTGGCCCGGCGGCTGGATAACTTCGCGGCTGAAGCCGGGCAGACCTTGCCGGTGCTGCTGGAGTTCAACGTGGGCGGCGAGGCGAGCAAGTCCGGTTGGGAGGCGGGGGACGAGTCCCGCTGGGAGGGGCTGCTGCCGGAGGTCGAGGCGGTCTTGTCGCTGGGGCGACTGGAGACGCGCGGGCTGATGACCATGCCTCCACTCGGCGAACAGGCCGAGGCGTCCCGCGTGTATTTCGTGAAATTGCGCCTCCTGCGGGATTTCCTGCGCCGCCGTTTCCCCCAATCTGCCTGGGATGAGCTTTCGATGGGCACCAGCCTGGATTTCACGGTCGCCATCGAGGAGGGCGCGACCCTGGTGCGGGTGGGCACCTCCATCCTGGGGCCACGTTCGTGATAAAATATGCGCGGAGGCCAGCATCGTGATACCCGTACTCATTACCCTGATAAGAACCGTTTCGCAATTTATCATCCTGCTCGTGATCGTTTCATCTGTCCTGTCGTTTTTTATGTCTCCATATCACCCGGTAAAGCAGGCGCTCGACCGGATCGTTACCCCTTTGTTGGCGCCCATCCGCCGGATCGTGCCTTTGATCGGGATGCTCGATTTCAGCCCGCTGATCCTGATCATCTTACTGGATTTGGTTTCAAGGGCCTTGATTGCCTTCCTGATTTCGCTTTAGAGAGGTGGTGACATGAGTTCTCGTGAATTCCGTTTACATAATGGGCAAAAGGGTTCGGCTTTGGCCGTCAGGGTGACGCCGCGGGCCAGCCAGAACCAGGTGGTCGGCGTGCTCAACGATGGGACCATCAAAGTCCACCTGACTTCATCTGCGGATGAAGCCGAGATGAACGCCTTGTTGATGGCTTACCTGTCTGATATTCTGGGGGTGCCGAAATCCCGGCTGGAGATCGTGGCGGGCGAGAACGGGCGGGACAAGCTGATCTCGGTGCTGGATATGGATACCGGCAGCGTCCACAAGAAAATTGTCGAGGAGTTGGGCAAGGCATAGCCCCAACGCAAACGCAGTGACAGGCCACAGGGATTGACCCTGTGGCCTGTTTGTTTTTCTGTGTCCGGGTCGTTTTCAACCTTGACGGTAAACCCTTTTTAAACACGAAGGAACACGAAGGTGACAAAGGAAAAACACTAAACCGGGGTGCGGGGTGTTGCGGACGGGCGCAGCCCGTCCGCAACACCCCGCACCCCCTTCTTGTTGAGAAGATACGCGGCAGGGCTTAATTGAGCGGGTTGTAGAGATTGCGGTAGATGTTGTAAATCTCGTAAATGCCCCGGATGTAGTTGCGGGTCTCGGCGAAGCGCACCACTTCGACAAACAGGTCGGGATCGCCGCCTGACAGGTTGTTCCAGACATCCGCGTTGCCGGGACCGGCGTTGTACCCGGCCAGGATGACGTACATGCCGCCGCCGGTGAATGTCCCGACCCGGGTAAGGTAGTTCGCGCCGAATTTAATGCTGATGATCGGGCGGTATAAATCTTCGGGGCGGAAGTCCGAGATGCCGAGGTTGGTCGCAATCGAGGAGCCGGTGGCGGGAATGATCTGCATCAGGCCGCGGGCGTCGGCAGTGGACTGGACGAAGCCCTCGAACAGGCTCTCCTGGCGGATGACGCTGAACAGGAAGAGCGGGTGAAGGTTATTGAGCGCCGCCGCGGGCTTTACCAGGTCGGCGTAATACGTCCCAAAACGGATGTGGTTGAAATAGACCGGCGCGCTGAGCGTGGCGGCGTCATCCATGCCGGCCAGGGTGAGCACCTGGCGGGCGGCAAAGATGGCGCTGCGGTACAGGCCGAGATCGAGCAGGTAACCGGCGAGCCTGAAGCTGGCCGCGGCGTCTTCGCTGACGGCTTCGCGCAGGCTTTCGAACTCGGCCCGGGCCTGCTCTTTCAGCCCCAGTTCCCAGTATTCCGTGCCGCGCTGGAAGCGGGGATCATCCACCAGCGGGCCGGGACCGTCCAGGTCGGTTTCGGGCGGCAGGCCGAACATGACCCGCACCCAGGCGGCGGCTTCAGCCCGTTCGGCTTCGAGGTCGTAGGCCAGGTCGTAGGTCGAGGGGGGCGCGAAGGGCGCGCGCCCCAGCATCAGGTCGAGGGCGCGTTCGCTGTAATAGCCGGTCGGGTCGAGGCCGGCGGCTTGCTGCCAGGCGATGATCGCCGCGGGCTTCTCGCCCTGTTCGGCTTTGATCTTGCCCACCCAGAGATGCGCCCGGGCCAGATCAGAGGGTTCACTGATCAACAACGAGCTGCGCTGGATGTGCGCCAGCGCTTCGGGGAGGTTCTCCAGCCGGTAGTAGGCGATCCCGGCCTGGAACTCGGCTTCGGCGGTCCAGGCGCTGGCCGGGTACTCATCCACCACGCGCTGCCAGGCGGCAATGGCGTCCTCGAGGCGGTCGGCGCGCTCGAACATGCGGCCCGCGGAATAAAGCATCTCCGGCGCGTCGGCATGGGCCGAGACGACCGCCACAAAGTCCAGGAGGGTTTCGGCGGCATCTTCGGGCCGGCCAAGGTAGGCCCATTCGGTGAAAGCCTTTTCGTTCCAGGCATCCAGCCAGTAGCGGTTGTCCGGGTTGGCCTCGATCAGGCGTCCCCATTCGGCGGCGGCTTCTTCGTGGTTGCCAACAGCGCGCAGGGTGAGGGCGCGGTAATGACGGGCGGTCCCATCCGGCGGGTTGGCGCGGGCAAGGTAGCGGTCGAGGGCGGCCAGGGCCGCGCCGTATTGCCCGGCGTAATAGTCCACGATGCCGCGGTTGAAATCGTCCACCGGCGCGCCGGCGTCCACCAATTTGACCAGCGAGAGGTAGGCATTGTATGAAAGTGGGTAGTTTTCAACGGCATGAAGGTAGCGCTGGTAAGCCTCGTCGGTGCGGCCGAGCGCCAAAAGGGCATTGCCCGATAAATAATCAAGCTGGGCCTTGAGATAATCGTTGCCAGACTGGGCAAACAGCTCGTCATATTTGACGAGGGCGGTCACCCGGTCGCCGCTGTCGGCAGTGGCATTGGCGATCTTGACGCCCAGCAGGAACGCGTCCGAAAGGCGGGCAGATTGGAGCGACAGGTTGTAGGCTTCGAGCGCGCCGCTGTAATCCCCGGCGTTGTAGAGGGCGTCGCCGCGGGCCTCATAGGCGTAGGCGTCAATGAATCCGGGGCGTTTTTCGATGTACATCCCATAAGCGTCGGCAGCTTCTCGGAAACGGTCCAGTTCGTAGTAGGTTTCGCCCAGCAGGAAGAATCCGTAAGCCCCTTCTCGTGTGTCCGGGTATGTGGCGGTCAACTCCCGCAACTGGGTCAGCGCGGCGGGGTGGTTCGCCTCTTCGTAATAAGTCCGGCTCAAGCCCCATAAAGCCGCCGCCCGCAACTGCGGATCGCTCGAATCGTTCAGCGCGTTGCGATATTCGCGCCGGGCAAGATCATAATCGCCGTTGAACAGGGCCTTGTCCCCGGCGGCCACGCGGACAACCGGCGTGGGCGTAGGACGAGGCGTGGAGGTGGGCACTGTGGTAGGCGTGAGCGTTGCAGTCGGGGGAAGGGTCGAGCTGGGGAGGGCAGTCGCTCCGGGCGGGACCGGGGACAGAGTCCCGCAGGCTGCCAGGGCGAAGGCCAGCCAGGCCGTGAAGAGTTTTTTCCAAGTCATAGGGCAATCTTATACTGTCTAAGGGTACGGGTGTCAATGTTACCTGCGGAATAAATTCCGCATTACGCAAGAATGCTTTTGACAATCCCCTTTTCCCGTGTTAAACTGCCCCAGCCAAAACTTCAAAAGTCAAATTTCAGGCCAGGTAATTATGCGAACTATCTTCTGGGATTACGATACGAACGAACTCAAGATGATTGACCAGCGCCTGCTGCCGGGCGTGTTCGAGATCGTTTCTTACCGCGACCACCGCTCGGTCGCCAAAGCGATCACGGACATGGTCGTGCGCGGCGCGCCGGCCATCGGGGCCGCAGCCGGGTTCGGGATGGCGCTGGCCGCCAACGAATCCAGGGCGGATAACGCCCCGGCTCTGCTCGCGGACCTGCGGTCTGCCGCGCGTACCCTGAAAGCTGCCAGGCCGACAGCGGTCAACCTGGCCTGGGCGCTGGGCCGGGTCATGGATTCGGTGTCCACCTTCGACGGCCCGGTCAGCGGTTTGCGCGCCGCCGTCCTGGAGCGCGCCCAGTGCATCGCCGACGACGACGTAATCATCAACCGGCGCATGGCCGAGCACGGCGCGACCCTGATCAACGACGGCGACACGGTCATCCACCACTGCAACACCGGCGCCCTCGCCACCGTGGATTGGGGCACCGCCCTGGGCGTGATCCGCATGGCCCACGAGCAGGGCAAACGCGTCCACGTGCTGGTGGACGAGACCCGTCCGCGCTTGCAGGGGGCGCGGCTGACGGCCTGGGAACTGGAGCAGTACGGCGTCCCCTACGAGATCATCTCGGACAATATGGCCGGGCACTTCCTGAAAACCGGACAGGCCCAGAAATGTTTCGTCGGCTCCGACCGCACGGCCGCAAATGGCGATGTGGCCAACAAGATCGGCACGTACATGCTGGCCCTGGCCGCCTTCGACAACGGCGTCCCGTTCTACCCGGTCGTGCCCACCTCGACGGTTGACCTGTCCCTGGCGCACGGGGGGCTGATCCCGATCGAGGAGCGCGACCCCGGCGAGGTGCTGGCCCTCCAATTCAACGGTGAACAGGTCGCGCCGAGGGAGGCCCGGGCGCGCAACATCGCCTTCGACGTGACCCCGGCCCGGCTGGTGACGGCTATCGTCACCGAAAACGGGATCGTTTATCCGCCGTTCGAAGCAAATTTGGAGCAGGTTGTCAAAAGTTGATTTTGACAATCCTCCCATCCCATGTTAAACTACGCCCGCTCACATTGGCGCTCTCCCGCGAGAGCGCATTTTTCTGCGAGTGAATGGTGTCATTGCGAGCGCACTTCGCGAAGCAATCTGGCATCAAGAATGAAATCTCAACGAACAACTCCGGCTAATTGGCAGGGGATTGCTTCGTCGAGAAGATCACTCTTCTCGCGATGACACGAGGTTTATAAATGGATATTCTTCTTACCGGCTCGGTAGCCTACGATTACCTGATGACCTTCCCCGGCCTGTTCAAGGAACAGATCCTGCCGGAGCGGCTCTCGTCCATCAGCCTGTCGTTCCTGGTCGAATCCATGTCGAAGCAGCGCGGCGGCATCGCTCCTAACATTGCCTACACGATGGCGCTCCTCGGCGTGAAGCCGCGCGTCATGGCGACCGTGGGCGAGGATTTCGATGACTACCGCCAGTGGCTGGACGGCAAAGGTGTGGATACCAGCCTGATGCAGGTCATCCCCGGCCTGTTCACCGCCTCCTTCTTCGCCACCACCGACCAGGCCTCGGCCCAGATCGCTTCGTTCTACCCCGGGGCGATGGCCCATTCGGCCATCCAATCCATCAAGGCGCTGGAGAAAAAGCCCGACCTGGTGATCGTCTCGCCCAGCGCGCCGGACGCGATGATGAAATTCCCGGCAGAATGCCGCGACCTCGACATCCCGTACCTGTACGACCCCAGCCAGCAGGTGCTCCGCCTCGAAGGGGATGAACTGGCCCGCGATATGGAAGGCGCGCAATTCCTCTTCTGCAACGATTACGAGTTCGGGCTGATCTCCAGGAAAACCGGCTGGAGCCTTGACCAGGTCCTGGACCACGTCAAAATCCTGGTCATTACACGCGGCAAAGATGGGGCCGACCTGTACGCGGGCGCGGACACCGTCCACATTCCCACCGTCCCCGAAGACCAAATCATGGACCCCACCGGCGTGGGCGACGCCTTCCGCGGCGGGTTCCTGGCCGGGTACGCCCGCGGCTTCGATTGGAAACTGTGCGGCGAGATCGGCTCGCTGGCAGCGGTCTACTGCCTGGAGCAGAACGGCACCCAGAACCATTCCTATACCCGCGAAGAATTCGTCAACCGCTTCCGCCAGCATTTCGACGACGGGGACAAGTTGGACGTATTATTGAAATCGTAGGGCGGGTTTGCAACCCGTCGCAGATTGGCGGGATGCCATCCCGCCCTACAAACTTGAAGGAGCATTAAATGAGCAATTACGATATTAAAGACCTCAACCTGGCCGAGGGCGGACGCCGCCGGATCGAGTGGGCCGAGCGCGAGATGCCCGTCCTGCGCCTGATCCGCGAACGCTTCGAAAAGGAGAAACCGCTCAAGGGGCTGCGCGTCTCGGCCTGCCTGCACGTCACCACCGAGACGGCCAACCTGATGCGCACCCTCCAGGCCGGCGGGGCGGACATCGTGCTGACCGCCTCCAACCCGCTCTCCACCCAGGACGATGTGGCCGCCGCGCTGGTCAACCAGTACGAAATCCCGGTCTATGCCATTAAAGGTGAGAACAACGTCACGTATTACAAACACCTGGGCGCAGCCCTGGACCACAAACCGCAAATGACCATGGATGACGGCGCGGACCTGGTCTCGGTCCTGCACAAAGACCGCCGGGAGCTGCTCCCGAACGTGGTCGGCGGCACCGAAGAGACCACCACCGGCGTCATCCGCCTGCGGGCCATGGCCGCCGACGGGATGCTCAACTTCCCGGTGATCGCGGTCAACGACGCCATGACCAAGCACTTCTTCGACAACCGCTACGGGACGGGCCAGTCCACGATTGACGGGATCATCCGCGCCACCAATATCCTGTTGGCCGGCAAGACCTTCATCGTCGCCGGCTACGGCTGGTGCGGACGCGGCCTGGCGATGCGGGCACGCGGCATGGGCGCCAACGTCATCGTGACCGAGGTGGACCCGCTCAAGGCCCTCGAAGCGGTCATGGACGGCTACCGGGTCATGCCGATGGCCGAAGCCGCCAGGATCGGCGACATCTTCTGCACCCTGACCGGCGACATCAACGTGGTGGACAGGCATCATTTCGAGGTGATGAAAGACGGCGCCATCGTCGCCAACTCGGGCCACTTCAACGTCGAGATCAACATCCCGGCCCTGGCGGGGATGTCCACCGGCGAACCCAAACTGGTGCGCCCCTTCGCCGAACAGTACGATCTGCCCGACGGACGCCGCATCCACATCCTGGGCGAAGGCCGCCTGATCAACCTCGCCTCTGCGGAAGGGCATCCTGCCTCCGTTATGGACATGTCCTTCGCCAACCAGGCCCTCTCCGCGGAATACATGGTCAAGAATGCCGACAAGCTTGGGAAGAACGTCTACTCCGTGCCCGCCGACATTGACGCCGAGATCGCCCGCATCAAACTCGAAGCCATGGGCGTCGAAATTGATGTGCTGACCGAGGAACAGGTCAAGTACCTGAATTCGTGGGAAGAAGGCACCTAGGCCAGTAATCAGTGTTCAGTTTTCAGGAAGGGCGCAGGTTGCGCCCTTTTTTCTTATCTCGAAATACTACCTGTCCAAATACCCCCAACAGGAAAATTATTCCAACGGGACCCCGACCTGGATCATCCCGTCCGCGACCCGGACGGGATAAGCAGGGATGTCCACCACTGCCGGCAACTGGACAGCCTTCCCGGTGCGGATCTCGAACTCGCCGCCGTGCCGCGGGCAGACGATGTGTTCCCCTTCGATGTCCCCATCGCCGAGCGGACCGTCGTCGTGGGTGCAGACATCCCCAATGGCAAAGAACTTCCCGGCAATGTTGAAAATCACCACGGGTTTGTCGCCAATGTCCACGAACAGGCGCTCGCCGTTGGGCAATTCGCTGGCGGGGGCAATATCGAGGTATTCGAGTTTGTCGGTTTCCAGTTGGGTATAGTTGAACATGATATAGCCCTCAACTATCAGTTCTCAGCTTTCAGCGGCCAACCTTCAGATCTGGCTGATGGCTGAAAGCTGCTGACCGCTATTTATTCCACCAGGTCGTCGCTGGCTTCGCCCAGGCCGTAGACGCCCGCCTTGAGCACTTTCAGCGAGAGCAAGGCACATTTAAGGCGGACAGGCCCCAGTTCGATGCCGAGCAGGCCGAGGACGTGTTCCTTCGTCAGGGACTTGACCTCGTCCAGCGGCTTGCCGATGATCGATTCGACCAGCAGGTCTGCCGAGGCCTGCGAGATGGCGCAGCCGCGGCCGTCGAAAGCCGCTTCCTCGACCACGCCGCTGCCGTCGACGCGCAGGGTGATCTCGATGTGGTCGCCGCACAGCGGGTTATCGTCCTCGAAGTAAATATCATGCGGATCGAGGCGGCCGCGGTATTGCGGGTTCTTATAGTGTTCGATGATTTGTTCGCGGTAAAGGTCGTCCATAGTGGTCGGGTAGTCAGATAGTCGGATGGTCGGATGGTCGAGGTTAGCCGAAGATTTTCTTGACTTCGTACAGCCCTTCGATGAGTTTGTCCACTTCGGGTTTGGTCGAATAAACGTAGAAACTGGCCCGGGTGGTGGCGGGGATGCCGAATTTTTCGTGCAGCGGCTGGGCGCAATGGTGGCCGGCGCGGACGGCGATCCCGTCCCGGTCGAGGATCTGGGCCACGTCATGGGGGTGGACGCCGTCGAAAACGAACGAGGCGACCCCGCCCTTGTGTTCGGCAGACGGGCCGAACAGCTGCAGGCCGGGGACTTCCTCCAGCCGTTCGAGGGCATAGGCGATGATCTCGTGCTCGTGGGCGGCGACTTTATCCATGCCGAGAGAGGACAGGTAGTCCACCGCCGCGCCGAAACCGACCGCCTCGGCGATGGCGGGCGTCCCGGCCTCGAATTTGTGGGGCACGGTGTTCGGCAAGAACGAGCGCAGGTGGACGGTCTTGATCATGTCGCCGCCGCCCAGGAAGGGCGGCATGGCGTCGAGCAGGGCTGCCTTGCCGTACAGCACGCCGATGCCCGTCGGGCCGAGCATTTTGTGGGCCGAGAAGGCCAGGAAGTCCACATCAAGGGCCTGCACGTCCACGGGCAGGTGCGGGACGGATTGCGCCCCGTCGAGCAGGGTGACGGCCCCGGCCTCGTGGGCCAGGCGGATGATCTCGGCCGCGGGGGTGATCGTGCCCAGGACGTTGGACATGTGCGTAAACGAGACCAGCTTCGGGTCCCGGGTGAGCAGTTGACGGTAAACGTCCAGGTCGAGCAGCCCGTCTTCGGTCACGGGGATGAAGTCCAGGTCCACGCCGCGCTCCGCCGCCAGCATGTGCCAGGGGACCAGGTTGGAGTGGTGCTCCATCTCGGTCAGGATGACCAGGTCGCCGGGTTTCAGGTTGGCCCGCGCCCAGGTGTAGGCCACCAGGTTGATCGCTTCACTGGTGTTGCGGGTGAAGACCACCTGCCTGGCCGCGGGGGCATTGATGAACTTCGCCACCTTTTCGCGGGCGCTTTCATACATGGCGGTCGCTTCTTCCGCCAGGGTATGCACGCCGCGGTGGATGTTGGCGTTATTTTCGCGGTAGAAAGCGTCCATCGCGGCCAAGACGGCCTGCGGCTTCTGGGATGTGGCCGTCGAATCGAGATAGACCAGCGGCACGCCGGGGCGTATCTCCCGGTCGAGGACCGGAAAATCCCGGCGTACTTCCTGGACATCGAATCGGTCAATCATTTAGTAATCTTTCCGTGAAGATTTCTTGACCGGGCGGATGTGTTCAGAATTTGTCGGATACCACAGGATACGGTCCGGGACCATCCAGCCATCGGTCAGGAACACGTTGGAGCGGAATTGGACAGCCACCATTTTGGCGTCCACCTGGACCACGATCCCTTTCAGCCAGCCGCGAATGCGGTCGTTGTTCTTTTCGTGGTCACAATACACTTCCACTTTATCGCCGACTTCGAAAGAAAATTCGGCTTCGGGGCTGCGCATGTACGAATATTGAGCTGCCATTGATCCTCCTGCCGGTGAGCGCCCTCCCTGAAAGGCTGAAAACGTGAAGGCTGGCAAAGGCCTCATGCTCCCAACTCACCAAATCATTTTTTATTGGTCAAACTGGTCGCGATACGGGCAAAGCCCTGCTCGACCAGCAATCTTAGATACTCGCCGTTTTGGCGGTAATCGCTTCCTGGAACCTGGCGCGCACGCCCTCGAACGGGATGCGCTGCATGATCGGGTCGAAGAAACCTTCGACAATCAGCCGCTCGGCGTCTTTGGGCGGGATGCCGCGCGAGCGCAGGTAAAACATCGGCTCTTCTTCGATCTTGCCGACCGTCGCGCCGTGGGTGCAGCGCACGTCGTCGGCCAGGATTTCGAGACCGGGGATCGAATCAGCCCGGGCGCCTTTGCTCAAGACCAGGTTCCGGTTGGCCTGATACCCGTCGGTTTTTTGGGCGCCGGGGGCGACGTAGATCATGCCCTGCCAGACCGAGCGGCTCTTGTCGGTCAGCGCGCCCTTGAACAGCAGGTCGCTGGTGGTATGGGGAGCCAGGTGGTTCTGCTGGGTATCGTGGTCGAGGTGCTGGGTCCCGTCGGTGAAGTAAAACCCGGACATCCGGCCTGTCGCGCCTTCCCCGACCAGGTCGAGGTCTGAGAAGTTTTTCGTCAGGCGCGAGCCGATGGCGCCAAAAATCCAGTCGAGGCTGGCGTCGCGCCCGACCCGGGCGCGCTCGTGGGAGAAGTTCCAGACGTGTTCGCCCCAGGATTGGAGTTCGACGAAGCGCAGGCTGGCCCCGTCGCCGACGTGGACCTCGACGATCCCGGCGTGGAGGGCGTGGGCGCCGGCTTCGGTCGGCGAGGCCGCCTCGTGGACGTAGGTCGCGGAAGCGCCGTCTTCAATCCAGACCAGGATGTGGGCGATGTGGGCCAGGGCCGCGCCCGGTCCCCACAGGATGCTGTGGAGGGGCTGTTCCACCGCCACGCCGCGCGGGACGTAGAGCAGGACTCCGTTTTGGGAGAGGGACGCGGCCAGGGCGGCGAATTTGCCGTCCTGCGGGCGGACGACCTCCCCAACCATCTTGGCAAGCAATTCGGGATGTTCGTGCTCGGCGGTGCGGAAATCGGTGAAGACCACACCCTGTTTAACGAGGGCAGGATCGAGGTCCACGCGTGAGCCGCCGGGGTACAGGACCACCTGTCCGCCGTGCTGGTCGCTGACCAACGGGCGCAGCAGGTAACCCGGGATGTCCGGCAGATCCAGGTACTCATCCACTTTCGGCAGGCGGAAGTCGCCCGCCGGGAGGGTACGCAGGTCGGTGCGCCGCCAGGGTTCGTCGCGGGTGGTCGGCATGGGCAGCCGGGTAAATTCGTCCCAGGCTTTCTGGCGGAAATCTTTCAAGGCCCCATCCGGGAGAAGGTCGGCAGTAAAGGTGAAATCGCTGGCGACGCGTTCGCGGCGGGTGCGGGAGGTGGTAACGGTGATTTTGGGTTTTTCCTGCATCTTATTCTCTAGAGCGTCACTGCAAGGAACGACACTTGCGCCTGCGATCAGTGCAGGGGCGCAGTCTCCTGATCATCAGGAGATTGCTTCGGCGGAATATCGCCTCGCAATGACATTAGCCAATCGAGCCTTCCATCTGCAACTGGATCAGCCGGTTCATTTCGACCGCGTATTCCATCGGCAGTTCCTTGACCAGCGGCTCGATGAAGCCGGAGACGACCATGGTGGTGGCCTCTTCTTCGCTCAAGCCGCGGCTCATCAGGTAGAAGAGCTGTTCCTCGCCGACCTTCGAGACCGAGGCTTCGTGGCCGATGGTCACGTCGTCCTCGTCAATCTCGATGTAGGGATAGGTGTCCGACTGGGACTGCGGGTCGAGCAGGAGAGCGTCGCAGACCACGTTGGATTTGCTGCCCTCCGCGCCTTTGTAGACTTTGAGCAAGCCACGGTACGAGGCGCGTCCACCTGCCTTCGAGATGGATTTCGACGTGATCTTGCTGGTGGTGTGCGGAGCAAAGTGGATCATCTTCGACCCGGCGTCCTGGTGCTGGCCGGCCCCGGCGAAAGCCATCGAAAGCATTTCGCCGTGCGCGCCGGGTTCCATCAGATAACAGGACGGGTATTTCATGGTCACTTTGCTGCCCAGGTTCGCATCCACCCATTCATGGGTGCCGTCGGCGAAAACCTTGGCCCTCTGGGTAACGAGGTTGTACACGTTGGTAGACCAGTTCTGGATGGTGGTGTAACGCGAGCGCGCCCCGCGCTTGACAACGATCTCGATCACACCGGAGTGGAACGAGTCGGTGGTGTATTGGGGTGCGGTGCAGTTATGCGACACGACGCCTTCGGCGACATACGACTCATCTTCTTCGACCGAGAAGTTATAAACTTCGGTTTCCTGTTCTTCCGCGGCGATTTCCTTAACCGGCATATACAGGAAATTTTCATCCAGGCCAAAGGGTGAGCCGCTCCAGTCGCCGGCAGGCGCGTCCAGACCGACGATCGCGCCAAATTCCGGGTTGAACGGCGACGCGATGACCACCGCGTAAAGATCCCGACGGGGAGCGGTCCGTTTTTGGAGGTTGACCGAAGCGGCGATCCCCAACCGCAGGCAGGCGTCCCGGAAGCCGTAGGCCAGTTGCGCCGAGACGGAATTGTAACGGAACATGTTCTTCTTTGGGTCGTAACTCCCGTCGCCGCGCCACATCCCCTTGACCAATTCCCTTAACAAGACAGGGTCGGCGCTGGAGACCCACTCGGGCAGGCGCTTTTCGTAGACATTCGCGCCAAATTCACGGGCAAAGGCCCGCGCCGCCTCGGTGGAAGACAAGACCAGGGTCTGCCCATTCTGGCGCGGAGCATTCCGGATCGGAGATTTACCGAAATAGCGCTCCATCAAACCAGTTGCATCCTCAAGGTAGTCAGTCTCGTTGACGTTGAAGGAGAGCGTGAGGTAATGCTCGTTGTCCACGTGGCCTTCAGCAAGATAGTACCCAACCAGGCGGAAGAAGTCCGGCTCGAAGGGGAATTCGACCAGCCGCTCGACCGGGGCATGGCGGCCTCGCCCAAGCGGGACTACAACCCCATGCGCCAGGGCAGGCTCCAGTACCGGTTGCGGGACCGGCGTGGCCAGGTAATCGCCCTCCCTGAGGCTGTCGGCTCGCGCCCAGATCAACTCGAATTCCTTATTGCGTTCGGACCGACGCTTTCGGCGAACAACCAACAGGGGATGTTCAGCGGTCACCTGCAATTCGCGACCGCTATCGCCATAAAAGCGGATTTTGTAGGTCTGGCCGTGATAAGGGCGTTTTTGGGTATGGTAGACCTTGCGCCAGCGGCCTTGATGGGTCAGAACTTCATCGCCAACCGTGACCTGCTCGATGGCTTTTTCGCCATTGCGGGTGCGCACCTTCGCCCCGGCCAGGAAACAGCCTTCCACATAATGTACTTGCGCGCCTTCATCCACGATGATCAGCGAGCGCTCGAACTGGCCGACGTTGGCGATGTTCAGGCGGAAATAAGCCTGCAAAGGCAAGTCCACCTTGACGCCTTTGGGCACGTAGACGAAGGACCCGCCCGACCAGACGGCGCTGTTGAGAGCCGCCAGGGCATTGTCTTCGATGGGGATGACCGTGCCGAAATATTCGCGGAACAGGTCGGGGTGCTGGCGCAGGCCGTCTTCGATCGAGAGGAAGATCACGCCCTGCTTTTCGAGGTGTTCCTGGATGGAGTGGTAGACCATCTCAGAGTTATGGACGATCAGGCCCTCTGCCACAAAGTTATGCGGCCCATCCACTTCGATGTCGTAGACCATCTCCACGCCTGCAGGTGTAATGGAGTCGATCCGGGCGTAGCCAAAATATTCGTTGACGTGGCTGCGGAAACTCGTGCCTTCAGCCATCGAATGATTATGCTGGAATTTACGCTTGCCCAGGCGCGCAGTCCTTTGCTCGGAGCGGCAATCCAGTTTTTCGAAGTCGCCGCTGAACATCATGCGATAGCCTGTCACCATGCGCCCTTCATCGTGCGGATGCCGGGATTCGAAACGATGAATGTTCGAGGTCGGCAAACCACAGAGCGCCGCCAGATCGCGGACGTCTTGCAACAAATCAGGATTCCCGCTGGTGAGCATTACATCTTTATTTTTGGCATGATCGCGGACGTAACCATCTGCATCCACGTACCCGCCGATGAACGAAAGGATTTGTTCCTGCGGCAAAGAGGCCACCCACCCCGGTACGCGCTTTTCAAGCGCGCCGCCGGAGAATCCATTCGCTCGCAGGTAGTTCGCCACAACCGTCGAACCGACCGTCATGCGATAGGGATCACCATTGTGAGCCGCAACACCGAACAGGCCGGAAGTAACCTGCTTGAATTCGCTCCGCAGGGAGTGGTCTGTGGCAGGGATGGCAAACTCGACACGCGCTTTGCTGTCTTCAGCGTGGATGAAGCCATCTCCCATATACAGCCCCAGCCACCACATGAGGTTCTTTGATGTGCGTTCGGGCAGGTCAACAGGAGTATGCCGCCAGTTGGTTTCAATTCCCGGTTGCTCCAGTTGGTAATCCTGTCCCACGTCGGGCAGGGATTTTGCTACCGCGACCAGGTCGCCCGCTTTCAGGTCGCGCAGGTATTTCCAGGTGCGCGCATAGCGTCCGGGCCGGTTGCCTTCCTTGCGGTGGAGTTCCAGTACCAGGAAGGGATGATTCTCCGTCGCCCGGATGGTCCGCGTGCCGACCTTGATCTCGTAGACGCTGCGTTCGCCTTTGGGCATGAAATTTTTCACGGGGGCGGGGATGATCCGGTTGGTCTCTTCATCCAAAGAAAAAACCACATCACCCGGAATGACATCCCGGATGGGTGTAACGCCGCGGGCCGTGTAAACTCGCGTATCACCGCTCAGGCATTCATACTGCGCGCCCACCCCTGCCAGGAATTTCTGCTCGGCTTCGGGGATACCCAGTTTGTTGAACGTGTTCTTGATGTCGTCCGGCACGTTGTCCCAGGATTTTTCGCTGCCCTGGGTCGGTTTGACATAGTAGTAAATATCTTCCAGGTTCAGGCCAGACAAATCCGCTCCCCAGGCGGGCATGGGGCGGCTCCTGAAATGTTCATAAGCCTTGAGGCGGAAATCCAGCATCCACTGCGGCTCGCCCTTCATAACAGAAATCTGTTCCACAACCTGACGGCTCAAGCCTTTTTCAGCTTTGAACACATAGTTGCTTGTCGGGTCATGGAAACCGTACTTATATTGTCCAATATCTTCGAGGATCTTTTCGTCTTCACTCATTTCGCTTCACTCCATAGAGAGTAGAGAATAGAGAGTGGAGAGTAGTACCGGTAAAGAACTACTCTCTAATCATCTGATCTCTAGGTAACTGTCTCTTCATACTTTTCGCGCACCCAATCGTAGCCCTGTTCTTCCAGGTGGAGAGCCAGGTCGGGGCCGCCGGATTCGACGATCTTACCGCCGAGCATAATATGCACATGATCGGGTTTGATGTAATTCAGCAGGCGCTGGTAGTGCGTGATGACCAGCACGCCCAGGTCGTCACCCGTCAGGGCGTTGACGCCGTCGGCCACGATCCGCAGGGCATCTATGTCCAGGCCGGAGTCGGTTTCGTCCAGGATGGCGATCTCCGGTCTAAGGGTCGCCAGTTGCAGGATCTCGGCCCGCTTCTTTTCGCCGCCGGAGAAGCCATCGTTCAGGTAACGCCCGGCAACGCTGTGGTCCATCTTGAGCAAGTCCATCCGGTCTTTGAGCAATTTGCGGAATTCAGGGATCGAGATGCCTTTGTCGTCGGGATTTTCAGCCCGGCGGCGGGAATTGATGGCCGAACGCAGGAAATTGGCGACGGTCACGCCGGGGATGGCAACCGGGTACTGGAAGGCCAGGAAAAGCCCCAGCCGGGACCGTTCATCTGCTTCCAGTTCGAGGACGTTTTCTCCCTTGAACCAAATCTCCCCATCGGTGACTTCGTAGTGCGGGTGTCCCATCAAGGTATAGGCCAATGTGGACTTACCCGTCCCGTTGGGACCCATGATGGCGTGGATCTTGCCCTGCTCGACCGTCAAATCGAGGCCTTTCAGGATCTCTTTCCCGTCAATGCTGACGTGCAGGTTTTTGATGACCAACTCTGACATGAATGGATGCTCCTTGCAAAAAAATCGCCGCCGTGTGGCGGAAACTGTCACACCCGGGATTATAGCAAATTGGAGGGAATATGTCAATATTTATCATATTTTTCTAGTATATTAATCACCCGGCAAACCGGGAAATTCACCCGTTTCGGGCATTACTATTTGGACATTTTGGAGTTAATATCCATGAAACAAATTCTTTACAGGAGAGAAGCAAATGAACAACACATTCGCCATGTGGCGCAAGTCGCTCTCGCAGCTGATCATGATGAGCGACAAAAAGGAATGGGATGCGCTGGACATCCTGTCGAAGTGGTTCATCGCCACCCGCTCGGTCGTCGGGACGATCACCCTTTACTCCGGGCTGATCGGCGGGCTGCTGGCCTGGCAATATTTACACGCCGCCGGGAAACCCTTCGACTTCCTGATGTGGCTGGTCTTGACCCTGGGGCTGTTCATCGCCCACGGGACGAACAACCTGATCAACGATTACATTGACTACACCCGCGGGATAGACAGGGATAACTACTTCCGCACCCAGTACGGGGTCCACCCGCTGGCGCAGGGCTTCTGGGACAGGCCCACTCACCTGCGCTGGTTCCTCGTCAGCGGGCTGCTGGCCTCGCTGGCGGGCATCTACGCCTTGCTCTACACGCAGTTCGATCCTCTGGTGGCCTGGTTCTTCGGGATCGGGGCCTTCATCCTGCTGTTTTACACTTACCCGCTCAAGTACGTCGGCATCGGCGAACTGTCCATCTTCATCATTTGGGGACCGATGATGATCGGCGGCGTGTTCTACGTGCTGACCGGCGCCTGGGATTGGACCGTCTTCCTGGCCAGCCTGCCGGTCGGGCTGAACGTGGTCACGATCAACCTGGGCAAGCACACCGACAAGCTCAAGGAGGACAAGGTCAAGCGGGTACGGACCCTCCCGGTGCTGGTCGGCGAGACGGCGGCCCGCACCATCACGTCGGGGGCCATCCTGCTTTCGTACCTCATCACCTTCTACCTGGTCTTCGGCCCGCGCTTCTTCACCCCGGTCATGCTTCTGGTGCTGGTCGCCTACAAGCCGGCCCGCATGGCCTTGCAAAGGCTGTCGAAACCCCGCCCGGACGAAGCGCCCCCCGGCTACCCGATCTGGCCGCGCTGGTTCTCGACCGTCTGCTTCGTCCACAACCGGGTCTTCAGCAACTATTTCGTCTACGCCCTGATCGCCGACACCCTCCTGCGGACACTGCTGCCGGGGTTCTGGCGCTAAACGAAGACCGGATCGAAGCCTCAATCACCCGCAAGCCCCTCCACGCGAGGGGCTTGCGGCTTTTAATAGCTGATGTTACGCAGCAATATCCATTTGCGCTCCATGGAGACCCTCACCGCACGCCCCGCCCGACGCTAAAACCGTCGGGCTACTCTTACGAAGCCGCCTGTGGCGGCTAAGAGAGTGTTTGAAAACCTTATCACCAAGCCACCAAGTCGCGAAGTCACAAAATATTTTCCCTTTTGAGTCTTTGTGACTTCGTGTCTTCATGGTGAAAATGCAGACTTTTCAAACACTTTCTTCGGGAAGTTGTTCTTACACAAGCCCTAAGCCTGCTTCGCAGGCTTCGTATGAATAGCGGGCGTGGAGTGAGTGCGTAACATCACAGTTAATAGGTAACATTTCCTATTTGCAAAACAGCGCCTAATCTGTTACAAAATTTTACGGACTCCAACAGCCTGCCCTGAGCTGGCAGGTTGACGGTTCGTCTTTCGCTCACCGTGTCGAAACCTTGCCGAAGGGTCTCCCGTCGTTGGAAATCTTCGCAAAGACTTCGGACTCCGCTTCCTGACATGGTTCAAGTTCACAACAAATCGAGAGAAAAGCAAGATGAAACATTTATCCTTACCCCGTAAAATCCTGGTCCTGTGCCTGATCCTCAGCCTGGGGCTGACCGGCAGCCGAAGCCCGGACGCCCATGCGCTGGGCAACCCCGCGGCCCTGCCGGAGATCGTCCCCCAGGCCGGGGCGACAGTCTTCGCGGTGATCGGCGATTACGGCCAGGACAGCCAGGCCGAAGCCGACGTGGCCGCCCTGGTCAAAAGCTGGAACCCGGATTTCATCGTCACGGTTGGGGACAACAATTATCCGAGCGGCGCGGCCAGCACGATTGACGCCAACATCGGCAAGTATTACCACAGCTACATTTACCCGTACAACGGGAGTTACGGCGCAGGCGCAACCACGAACAAATTCTTCCCGGTCCTGGGCAACCACGACTGGGTTGCCACAGACGCCCAGCCATACCTCGATTACTTCACCCTGCCCGGCAACGAAAGGTATTATGACTTTGTCAAAGGCCCGGCGCATTTCTTTATGGTGGACAGCGACCCGCACGAGCCGCACGGCAATACGGCCTCGTCGCAACAGGCAACCTGGCTCAAAAACGGCCTGGCCGCCTCCACCTCAAAATTCAACCTGGTCTTTACCCACCACGCGCCGTATTCGTCCGGGGAGCACGGGTCAGACAGCTTCATCCAGTGGCCGTTCAAGGATTGGGGGGCGGATGCGGTCCTTTCGGGGCACGACCACACCTACGAACGGCTCCAGGTCGGCGGGCTGACGTATTTTGTGAACGGGCTGGGCGGCAAATCCCTGTACGCGTTCGACGTGATCGCCTCCGGCAGCCGGGCGCGCTACAACCAGGATTACGGCGCGATGCGGGTCGAGATGACCGCCAACAGCCTGAAATTCCAGTTCTTCACCCGCACCGGGCAGTTGATAGACACTTATATCCTGTCGAAAGGATTCCCGGAAGTCAAGAGCATCCTCCGGGCCGGGAGCAACCCGTCGAGCAGGAAAACGGTGACTTTCACGGTGACTTTTACGGGACCCGTTACCGGCGTAGACAAAACCGATTTCGCGCTGACCCGGACCGGGGTCCAGGGCGCTGCGGTGACGGGGGTGAGCGGCTCCGGGAGCGTGTACACGGTCACCGTGGCGACCGGGTCCGGCAACGGGACCATCCGCCTGGACCTCAAGGACAACGACAGCATCCAGGACGCCTCGGCCAACCCGCTGGGCGGGCCGGGGATTGGGAACGGGGATTTCACGTCCGGCCAGGTTTATACCATCAAAAGGCGGCTGGTCCTGCGGTCGCAGCCCTACCTGGACGGCTGGGTGCTGGAGAAGGGCGAATACAGCAGCCAGGGCGGTTCGCTCAACCGCGGCGCGGGCACGTTCATGCTCGGCGACAACGCCCAGGACAAACAGTACCGGGCTATCCTGTCTTTCAATACCGCCGGGCTGCCGGACCAGGCGGTCGTCACCAGGGTGATCCTGAAGATCCGCCGGCAGTCGGTGGTCGGGACGAACCCGTTCGCCACACACGGGAACCTGCGGGCGGACATCCGCAAGCTCAGGTTCGGGAGCTTGAAGGCCCTGCAGGTGGTTGATTTCCAGGCCCCGGCGCATCTTGCGCTGGCCGGGCTGGTCAAGAATTCGCCAGTGAACAACTGGTACAGCGCAACCCTGAGGGCGGTGGCATTCCCCTACGTCAACCGGACCGGGCTGACCCAGTTCCGGCTGCTGTTCACCAAAGACGACAACAACGACAACGGGGCGGATTACATCAAATTTTTCAGCGGGAATGCGACTTGGGCAAACCGCCCGAAGCTGATCGTGGATTACTATGTCCCGTAGTTTACAGAGGGATTACGTGCCGTAAATTTGGCTCTCTGGGAATTGCCGTGATTCTGAACACGGATTACACGGATTTCACCGAATCGCACGGATTTTTCTCGAAAAAAAATCCGTGTTCATCCGCGTAATCGGTGAAACTTGTACTGAGCTTGTCGAAGTATCCGTGTCCAAATGGTTTTAATCACGGCGATTCCCAATGAGCCGTGAACGTTACGAATCTAATCGTAGACTTTACGAATCGAATCGTAGACTTCAGGATTACAATCGTAGACTTTACGAATCGAATCGTAGACTTTACGATTCCAGGCAGACACAATAGACAATATCGGTGATAACACAGAAACACCGTCCCGAAGGTTTGGTTCGAACGACTCAGGAGCTTAACGGCAACCCTT
>DIDQ01000146.1:32714-67274 GCA_002418215.1 Anaerolineales bacterium UBA5796 | reverse complement strand
GCAAAATCCACTCGAAAAATTGTGTTCGGCTGATGTTCGTACCCGGCGGCGACAAGGCCGCCTGAAGTTTTTAATCCCAGCCGACTGCTTGTCAGTAGATCGCGAAACAATCAAGAGAAGCCCGCACCCCTGCTTTAGGGGGCCCTTAGAATTTTTGTGGCTCTTTGATGTTTTATGGGGTCGCCCATTTTTTCACCACAGAGATCACAGAGTCCACAGAGAAAAACATTTTAAATCTCCGTGCTCTCCGTGTGCTCGGTGGTAAAACGGGTTTTCACCCCACTTAAACCTGAAGAGCCAGAAATTTTAGAAAAACACGAAGACAAAAAGCGGATTATCCCACTTCAAAGTTGGCTAAAGGTCAATTCCTGAAAATCGAACAGGCTTAGAAGTTACAAAAAGTAATTCCTTTGCGTCTTTGTGACTTCGGGTTGAAGAATTTTCGGGTAGAGTTGCAGTGACCGCCCAGTACAAATACGCTCCGCTCACGGTTTTTCCAACCCGTGCGCTTCGAGCAAATCCCCGTCAGCCAACAACTCTGCCGTCAACCCGTCGGCCACGATCCGGCCCTCGTCCATGATGACCATGCGCGGGAAGAGTTCGCGCACCATCAGCAGGTCGTGGGTCGAGACCAGCATGGTGATTGGCAGGCCGCGCAGCAGGTTGATCAGCGAACGCCGCGCCCGCGGGTCGAGACCCGCCGAGGGTTCGTCCAGCACCAGGATTTGCGGGCGCATCGAGAGCACGGTGGCAATGGCGATCCGTTTCTTCTGGCCCACGCTCAGGTGGTGCGACAGCCTGTCCCCGAAGCCGTTCATCCCGACCGAGGCCAGGGCCTCGTCCACCCGGCGGCGGACTTCGTCTTCGGGCAGGCCCATGTGCAGGGGGCCGAAGGCCACATCCTCGAAGACCGTCGGCGAGAACAACTGGTCGTCCGGGTTCTGGAAGACCAGCCCGACCAGGGCGCGCACCAGGGGCAGGTTCGGCTCGTTCAACGGCAAACCGGCCACGGTGAGTCCGCCCCGCCCGGTCAGGATCCCGTTCAGGTGCAGCATCAGGGTGGATTTCCCGGCCCCGTTCGGTCCGACCAGGGCAACCTTGTCCCCCTCGCACAGGTTCAGGCTGACGCCGCGCAGGGCCACGTGGCCGTCGGGGTAGGCGAAGTGCAGGTCCGTCACCTGGAGCACGTCGCCGTCGCACTCCGGGATCTTGAAATCGAAATCGGGTAAATGTTCGACAGGCATCAGCGGATCCATCCAACAAGCTGGGTGAGTAAAAGGGATGAGAGCGCCAGTCCCAGCGCCAGCCAGTCGCGGCGGGACATGACGTGCGGGTTGAGGGTGCGCAGGTGGCCGGTGTAACCGCGGGACAACATGGCGTTGTAGATGCGGTCGGACCGCTCGTAACTGCGCAGGAAGAGTTGACCGGCCATGCTGCCCGTCACCCGGGCGCGCCACACCACGCTCCCGCCGGACCTCCGGCCTGGCGCGGCCGCCGAACGCGCTTGCCTGGCCCTGAGCAGGCGATAGACTTCGTCGGTCAGCACGAACAGGTAACGGTAAAGGAAGGCGACAATGGTGGTCAGCGAGCGCGGCACCCGCAGGTGTTCGAAGGCGTGGATCAGGTCGGGGAACTGGGTGGTGGCGACCAGCAGGATCGCCATCTGCACCGACAGCCACGAGCGGGCCAGGATGCTGAAAAAGCGCAACAGGCCGAAATCGGTCGGGATGATGCTCAAGCCGAGGAAATGCCATTCGGCCAGCGGGCGGCCGAGCGGCGAAAAGATGGCGCTGACCGCGGCCAGGGCAAACGGCAAGGCCACGAACGAACGCTTGAAGGTATACCCCAGCCCCAGACGCGACTGGTCATTGGCCAGCAGCAACACCAGCCAGGCAACCAGGAAGGCCAGCCACGACCCATCCGGCAGCAGGGCGTTGGACAGGATGAAGGCCACCGTCACGACCACCTTGACCCGCGGGTCGAGGTGGTGGATCGGGCTTTCGTGGGCGTGGTAACGGTCGAAGGCGTGGATGTGCATTGGTAACGGATTATGAAGCGGATAAGCGGACTGGTAAACGGACTCTGTCACGGATTCACGGATTGAAACGGATTTTGTAAGCGGGTAAGCGGATGTTAGCGGGTCTTACGCAGGCTGCGGCCGACCAGGACCACCAGACCGAGCACGACCAGCGCCCCCACCGCTCCCGCGATGATCGTGGAGAGCGCCGTCCCGCCCAGGATCGGGATGGTGTAATCCGGCAGGATTTTGTATGGGGCCGATTGTCCCAGGTGCAGGAAGCCCATGTCTCCAGCCACGCGTTCCAGGCCATCCGGGGAGGCCGAGGCCAGCGGCGAGAGGAACACTGCCAGCAATGAGACGGCGATCCCCGTGTAGATCCAGCCGCGCCCTCCGCTGCTGGCGGTCTTTTCGGCGTTGAGCAGGTCGGGCCGGGTTTGTTCGATGAAGGCCAGGGCGAGAACCGTGACAATTGCTTCACCGGCGCCGATCAGCAAGTGTACCCCCAGCATGGCCGGGACGACGATCTCCAGCCGGGAGGTGCCGCTCAACCAGAGTTGCAGGGATGCCAGCAATGCCGAAGCAACCGTCGAAAGCCAGGCGGCGAATCCCGCCACCGCCAGGCGTGTGGCTTTGCCGCGGCCGGATACGGTCCGGTACAGGCCGAAACCGATCACGGCGGTGAGGATGCCCATGTTGAAGATGTTGGCCCCCATCACCAGCAGGCCGCCGTCCTGGAAGAGCAAGCCCTGGACGGCGATCACTGCGGTCATGACCAGGATCCCGGCCCAGGGTCCGAGTACGATGGCGGCCAATGCGCCGCCGAGGAAGTGGCCGGACGTCCCGCCTGCGACCGGGAAGTTGAGCATCTGGGCCGCGAAGATGAAGGCTGCCATCACCCCCATCAGCGGGACCTGTTTCTCGCCGAGGGACTTGTTCGTTTTGGAAAGCGCGGCGGCGATCATCGAGGCTGCCAGGCCCCAAAAGATGAGCGCAATAACCAGGTTCAGGAATCCATCCGGGATATGAAGGGGGGCAGGCGCATACACCATTTCGACCTCCTGGAGAAATTATTCTCTTTGACAATCCGGGCACAACCCGAATAACGATAAATGGTTGCCCGCCAACTGGAAGCCTGTGGCCGCTTCCAGTTGGACATACAGGGTTTTGAACAGGGAATTTTCGACTTCAACCGTGCCGCCGCAATCGCGGCAAACCAGGTGATGGTGGTCGTGCTCGCGGATCTCGTAAACCGGATGCCCGCTCCCCAGGTGTATCGGCCGCACCAGCCCGTGCTCGGACAGGAATTCCAGGGTGCGGTAGACGGTCGTCTCGGTCACGCCGGGGACGGTGCCGCGTACCTGGTCAAAGACCTGGGCCGGGGAAAGGTGCTTCGGCGAAGCGTACAAGACGTGCATGATCGCCAATCGCTGGGGAGTCATCCTGAACCCGCGTTCGCGGAGAGAATCGGCGAGGTGGTTGGCACAAGACATGGTCAATCCTTATTGCAAGTTTTTCTCAATAAGTAGTATATCGCAATAAGGGATTTTGTCAACCAAAAAAGCGGAGGGTTTCTCCGCTGCCGGGGATCGCAGACACACGCGCGCAAGAATTTTCACCACAAAGGCACAGAGTTCACGAAGAAAACCTTTGTGGTCTTAGCGAAGCACACCCGAAGCTCTGTGGTGAACTTTTCCGGCCCGTCCGGGTTCGGATCTGAACAGTTGTTACGGGTTATTGTTCAGCCATACGGTCTTTTTGCCGTGTCCAGCGGGATAAATCCCTGCCTCAGTTCATGGAAGCCGTTTCGACAGGCTCAACGCGCCGCCTTCGGGCTGGCGTAACGAGTCGGTTTCAACCGACTTTCACGTACTGAGGCAGGACTTTGATCCGCCGAATCAAGGCACAAACACAAGCCTGAACAGTTACTGTTACGGCTGGAAGTGGATCAGGGCGAACACCCCCGGCTTGCCGCTGACGTAATCCACGCCCACCAGCCAGGCGCGCCAGTCTTTGGCCCCGACTTTGGATTCGGGTTTGTAGACCGTCAGGAAGTTGATGTTGGCGTATTCCGGCGGCCAGGGGTCGGCGCTGCCGGTCTTGCTGGCGTCGTTGCAGTAGATTTCGTAGCCGCTGCCGAAAACATCTTTCAAGCGCGGGGTGACAATCTTGCCAAACCCGCCAACTTCGTTTTGGTAAGCACCGGGAGCCTTGCCCCAGTTGATGCTGTATGTCCCATTGAACAGGTTGGGCAGATAGTAGAAGAAGTTATACGCCGGGCCGTTGCGGAAGAGCCGGAGGGTGATCCCGTGATTGGCGCTCGCTATCGAGGCCAGCAGTTTCCCGTCTTCGCTGGCGACCGCCTTTGCCAGGTCGCTCACCAGGGTCTTGGTGCGCTCGTCCTTGCAGAACACCTCCGGTTTGACATATTCGGTCACGTAATGGCCGCTGATCCACCCCAGGCCGCCGCCCGTGCGCCGCACCTCGAACCAGATGCGCGGGTGATCCCCGGCGATATTGCCGGTGACGGGGATGTCCTTCTGCTGCGCCCCGAACGCGCCGACAATCGGATACCAAGTGCTGGGTCCGGTGCGGATGCTGAGCGTGCCCCGGTCCGGGACGTTGACCAGCGCGTACGTCACCGGCGTTGACGTGGGCGACGGGCCGGGCGTCGGTGTGTTTGTCGGCGTGGCGGTCGGGGCGGGAGTCCCGGCGGTGGGCGTTGCAGTGGGCGCATCGGGGGTCCCGGTCAATCCGCCAGCCTGGACCGACACAGACGGCAGGAACTGAACCACGGCCAGCATGACCAGGGCCAGGGAGATGGAGAAAGTGGCAAAGCGCTTCATGAAAACCTCCATTGGATGAAAGCACGGACAGTTTAATCATAGCATAAGGCGGCGAAATTTTCGGGTGAACTTGCGGTGTTCGCGCCAGGGCGCGCCCGCGGCTTATTGACACCCCCCCTCCATTTGGTATAATACCCCCCGCACGGCCGACTAGCTCAATGGTAGAGCAATTGACTCTTAATCAATGGGTTCAGGGTTCGAGCCCCTGGTCGGTCACAAATACCGGGATCTGATCACCTTACACCGTAAAAAGAGCTTCCAGCGGAGGCTCTTTTTACTTTCCACTTCCAAAGGTATACTTCGCCCATGCCCAACCCCGCTTCCATCCTCAAAGACACGTTCGGTTACGACTCCTTCCGCCCTTTGCAACGGGAGGTGATCGAAAATGTGCTCGCCCGGCGCGACACCCTCGCCATCATGCCCACCGGCGGCGGCAAATCGCTCTGCTACCAGATCCCGGCCCTGCTGCTCGACGGCTTGACCGTGGTCGTCTCGCCGCTTATCTCGCTGATGAAAGACCAGGTGGAGCAGTTACGCGCCAACGGCGTCCCGGCGGTCTTCCTGAACAGTTCGCTTTCGCTCGAAGCCTACCAGGAAAATATGGGTTGGGTGCGGGACGGCTCCGCCAAACTGCTTTACGTGGCCCCCGAAACGCTCCTCACCGACAGGATTTTCTCGCTCCTTTCTCAACTCAAGCCTGCCCTGCTGACCATTGACGAGGCTCATTGCATCTCGGAATGGGGCCACGACTTCCGGCCCGAATACCGCCAACTGGTCGAAGTGCGCCGCCGCTACCCGCAGGCCGTCTGCCTGGCGCTGACGGCCACCGCCACCCCGCGCGTCCGCCAGGACATCACCCGCAGCCTGGGGTTTTCACAGGCCAACGAGTTCGTCGCCAGCTTCAACCGCGAGAACCTGTACATCGAAGTCGCCCCCAAACGGGATGCGACCCTCCAGACCTTGCGCTTCCTGGAACGCTTCAAAGACCAGTCCGGCATCATTTATTGCTTCTCGCGCCGCCAGGTGGACGAGTTATCCGCCTACCTGGCCTCGAAGGGATTCTCCGTCCGCCCCTACCACGCCGGGCTGGAGGATAACGAGCGCCGCCACAACCAGGAAGCCTTCATCCGGGACGACGCCCAGATCATCGTGGCGACGATCGCCTTCGGGATGGGCATCAACAAGCCCAACGTGCGTTTCGTCGTCCATTACGATTTACCCAAAAGTATCGAAGGGTATTACCAGGAGATTGGCCGCGCCGGGCGGGACGGCCTGCCCGCCCATTGCCTGCTTTTATACAGTTATGCCGATGTGTCCAAGATCAAATATTTCATTGACCAGA
Organism: Anaerolineales bacterium UBA5796; assembly: GCA_002418215.1. Classification (GTDB taxonomy): domain Bacteria; phylum Chloroflexota; class Anaerolineae; order Anaerolineales; family Villigracilaceae; genus UBA5796. The sequence continues at coordinate 61,069 of DIDQ01000146.1, read as the reverse complement.
AAGAGGGCGAGGAGCGCCGGGTGGCCTCCCAGCACCTGGACGCCATCGTCCGTTATGCCGAGGATGAGCGCAACTGCCGCCGCAAGCCGCTTTTGAGCTATTTTGGCGAGACCTACACCGCCTCCAACTGTAAGAATTGTGACAACTGCACCTCCGCCCCCGTGCCGCTGGAAGACATCACCCTCCCGGCCCAGAAGTTCCTCTCCTGCGTCAAGCGCACCGGCGAACGCTTCGGCGCGGGCCACGTAACCGACGTGCTGCGCGGCTCGAAAGCCGACAAGGTGCTCCGCAACGGGCACGATAAAGTGTCCACCTATGGCATCGGCGAGGAACTGACCCAAAAACAGTGGATGCACCTGGCCCGCCAACTGGCGCAGATGGGGTATCTCAACCAGGACGGCGAGTTCCGCACCCTGAGCCTGACGCCCAAAGCGATGGAGGCTCTCAGGAGCCGCTCAAAAATCATGGGCCAGTTGCAGGAAGTGGAAGCGCGACCGACCAACGCCAAAGCCCGCAAGACCGAACTGGAATACAACCATGCCCTGTTCGCCATCGTCCGCCAGAAGCGCAAGGAGTTGGCCGACGCGGCCGGGGTGCCGCCCTACGTCATCTTCTCGGACAAGACCCTGGTGGAAATGGCCGCTTATTACCCGCAATCGCTCGACAGCCTGCTCGCCATCAGCGGGGTGGGGCAGGTCAAGTTGAACCAGTACGGCGAGGCCTTTTTGGAGATCATCCGTGACTATTGCCGGAAGAAGGGCATTGCCGAAAAGCCGAAGGAGGTACGCCGGGAGAAGAGCGATTCCAACCGGCGCTATGTCATCGTGGGGGAGGCGTATAACGCCGGGGAGGAAGTCGAAAGCCTGATGGAACGGTATCACGTCACGGTGGGGACGATCCTGGACCATTTGGCGCGTTACGCGGCAGCCGGGAATCCGCTGCGAGACGCGCCCGATTTGCAGTCGCTGACATCCACCTCCCCCGACCAGCAACAGGCTGCCATGCAAGCCTTCGAAGAACTCGGTACGGCTTTCCTCAAACCGGTTTTCGACCGGCTCGGTGAAACGGTAAACTACGACGAATTGCGCATCCTGCGGCTGATGTATCTTGCCAGCCAGGGAACCGGGTCAAATCCGATACAATAGCGCCATGATGCAACGCGTCATCACCACCAAGATCACCCCGCCACCGCGCAATGCCCGCACCCTGGCGCGTCCGCGCGTGACCGGCGCGCTGCGCCAGGCCCTGGAATATCGCCTGACTGTTTTGCAGGCCGGGGCGGGTTACGGCAAGAGCACCGCCCTGGCCGAGCTGGCCGAAACCGTCCAGCCGCTGGCCTGGTACCAGGTCAATGAGGAAGACAACGATCCGCTGGTTTTCCTGATGCACCTCTGCCATGCGGTTTTGCGGGCTGTCCCAGGGATGACGGGGCTGCCGCTGCCCTACCTCGAAGCCTGGGATGGTTCGCAAGGCCCGCTGCCCTGGCGCGGCGTAATAGATCAGGTAATCAATGCCTTGAGCGCCCGGCTCGACGCGCCGGCCCTGTTCGTGCTCGACGACGCCCACCTGGTAACCGAAGCCGGGGAAGTGGCCCACATCCTCGACCGGCTGGTTGGGCTGGCCCCGGCGCATTTTCACGTGCTACTTTCGGGGCGGCCGGCCATCGGCCTGCCGTCGCTGGCGCGCTGGCGCGCCCAGGGTGAAGTGCTGAATATTGACCAATCGACTCTGACATTCACCTCGTCTGAAACGGCGGAATTGTTCGCTGCCAATTACGGCCTCGAATTAAGCAGCGACGAAGTAGCCTCGCTGGTCAGTTTCACCGAAGGCTGGGCCATCGCTTTGCAACTCATCTGGCAGAGCATCCGCAGCCGGGCCAACGCTTCGCTGGAATTTCCGCTGCGATGGCAGGCCGGTTCGCTGGAGGCGCTCTTCGACATGCTGGCCCGCGAGGTCTTCGAGCGCCAGCCCGCCGACGTGCGCGACTTCCTGCTGATCACCTCCACGCTGCGCGACCTGCGACCCGAGGCTTGCGACGCGCTGCGACGGGCCGCCGGCGCGGCTGTGGGCGACTCGGCCTCCATGCTGGCCTACCTGCGCCGGCAGGACCTGTTCGTCATTGAGACTGCCGGGGATGCCCTCCGTTATCATCACATCTTCCACAATTTCCTGCGCCAGCAGGCAGCCCCAGACCGGCTGCGAAACTGGCACCGCCTGGCCGCAGATTACTTCACCCTGAAAAGCAACCCCGAATCCGCTGTCTACCACTTGCTCGAAGCCCGCGCCTGGGACGAAGTCGCTGACCTGCTGGATACCTACGCCGCCGCCCTGCTCACGGCCGGCCGCCTCGACACGCTGACAGCCTACCTCGACAGCCTGCCGCCTGAAACGCTGCACCAACATCCCGCCCTGGTTTTTGCCCTCGGCGACCTGGCCCGCCTGCACAGCCGGTTCGACGAAGCCCTGGGCTGGTACAAACAATCCGAAACCATCTGGCGCGCCCGAGGCCAGCAAGACGGCGCGGCGCGTGCCCTGCGCGGCCAAGCGCGGGTCTACCTCGACACAGTAGACCCCAGCCAGGCCGAGCGGTTGCTCGAAGAAGCCATCCGTCTGAGCGACGGCTTCGAAGACCGCGAATCACAAGTGCGCCTCTACGAATTGTTGGCCGAGAACAAGCTCAATTCGGGGCACGCCGAGGACGCCGAGCGGCTGCGCCAGCGCGCCGAAGCCCTGCGGCTCGAAGGCCCGTCGAATGACCAGTTGCTCTTCCGGGTGTTGCTGCGCACCGGACGCCTCGACGAAGCCCGCCGCGGCCTGGAATCGCTGGCCGAAGCCGAAAAGCGCGAGCCGGTCCAGACGCCGCGCGCCCATCGCGAGACCCTGTTGATCCTGTCGTTGATCTATTCATTCATCGGACTCGGTGAAGAAGCCTACCGGTCTGCCCTCGAAGGGACCCGGCGCGGCGACGAACTCAAGTCCCCGTTCGTGACTGCTGTCGGCCACATGCGCCAGGGACACGCCCTGATGCTCTCCGGCGCGGGGGACTCCGAGGCTGAAAATTACGCCCAGGCCCGCGCCCAGTTCGAGAAGAGCGTCGAGATCAGCCGCACGCTGGTCGTGCCGCGCCTGCTGGTCGAAGCCGATTGGGGCCTTTGCCGGGCCTATGGCTACCAGGGCGACCTGACCGCCGCCCAGTCTCACGCCCGGGAAGCGATCGAGATCGCCGGGCAGGCCGGGGATGAGTGGATCGCCTCCCTCACCCGCCTGACGATGGGCGCCAGTCTGATCCTGGCTGCCCGCTACGAGGCCGCCGAAGACTGGCTCAACCGGGCCGTGCTCGGCTTCCAGGAATGCAGCGACCCGTTTGGGGTCACCGCCTCCCGCCTGTGGCTGAGTCTCGGCTTCTCGAAACAGAAGCAGGCCGCCCGTCTCGAACGCTCGCTGCCCGAAGTGCTGGCCGCCTGCCGGGACGGGGGCTTCGGCTTCCTCTTCACCCGCCCGTCCACCCTGGGCGCGCCCGACGAACGCATCTTTATCCCGCTCCTGGTCGCTGCCCGCCAACATGGATGGGAGATTACCTACGTCACCCAACTGCTCGAAGAACTGGGGTTGCAGCACGCCGTCCATCATCCCGGTTACCGGTTGAGCGTCCAGGCCCTGGGAGCCTTCCAGGTCTGGCGCGGTCGCGACCCCATCCCGGCCAACGGCTGGCGGCGCGAGAAGGCCCGCCAACTCTTCCAACTGCTGCTCACCTACCGCCATTCTCCCCTCGACCGCGACCAGGTTTGCGAACATCTCTGGCCCGGCGCCGACCCGGCCACAGCCCAGCGCAATTTCAAGATCACTCTCAATGCGCTTTACCAGGCACTCGAACCGGAACGCGAACCCGGCAGCGACTCGGCTTTTATTTTGCGGGAAGGGACGACCTATTGTCTGCGCCCGGGCGCAGACCTGTGGCTGGACGCAGACCAGTTCGCCCAGGCTACCCGCCACGCGGCGAACCCGGACTTCGGCCTGCTCCAGCGTGCTGTGGGCTTGTACCAGGGCGAATACCTCCCCGACACGCTCTACGAAACCTGGGCCGCCGAGGAACGCGAGCGCCTGGCCGCCCTGTTCCTCGAATGCGCCGACCAATTGACGGAGATGTTCATCGAGCGCAGGCGCTACACCGAAGCCATAGAACTGTGCCAGCGCATCCTGGCCCAGGACAACTGCTGGGAGCGGGCCTACCGTCACCTGATGCTGGCCTATGGCCGCCTCGGCGACCGCGGTCAGGTAGGGCGAGCCTACCAACGCTGCCTGCAAACCCTGCGCGACGAACTGGACGTTTCCCCCTCGCCGGAGACGGATGAACTCTACCGGCAATTGGTGGGCGGTGGGTAGCGCGTGTATAATGAATTTATGGAACCCGCGAAGCAATTAGCCCGCCTGTGCGAAAAATACGCGCTCAATATCCTGTATGCCTTTGGCAGCCGCGGGCCAGCGGCAGCGGGCTTCATCCTGAATGAGGAGGCGATGCCTGCCGGCGACAGCGACCTGGACATCGGCGTTTTGCCGCGCAACCCGCTGACGGTGAAGCAAAAAGCTCAATTGGCGCTGGATTTGGAGGATCTTTTCGACGTGTCGCGGGTGGACCTGGTCATTTTGCAGGATGCCGACCCGTTCCTGGCCGCCAATGTCATCCGTGGCGAACGGTTGTACGCCGATGATTCTTACCTGGCCGACGAATACGACCTCTACGTTCTGCGCCGCGCCGGAGACCTGGCCCCGTTGGAGCGCGAACGCATGGAGCTGATCTTGAGGAAAAACCTATGATGCCGCAAAAAATGTCGCGCCGGGTGGTCACAGACCGGCTGGAATGGGTGGAAAAAATGCTGGCTGAACTCCGCGCTCTACCGCTCGATTCGCGGGAAGAGTTCTTCGCCGACAAGCGCAACACCTGGACGGCTGAATCCTGCCTGCGCCGGGCGCTGGAAGCCTTGCTGGATTTGGGCAGGCATGTGCTGGCAAAAGGCTTTGCCGTGGGCGTAAGCGAATACAAGGAGATCGCTCAAGGATTACGCGAGTACGGTGTTCTCGATGAAAGCGATGCAAGCCTGATGCGAGTCCTGGCCGGGTATCGCAACCGGATGGTTCATTTTTATCATGAGGTCGGCGCCGAAGAATTGTACGAAATCTGTTCCACCCAACTCGGCGATGTGGGCCAACTGGCCTACGTATTAAAGACTTGGCTGGCCAACCATCCCGAATTTTTAGACGACATGCTTTAGTTCTAACTGCTCTCGGCTCTCCATTCTCTACTTTCTCCCCTTCTGTAACCTCCCCGTTACCCCCATCTGCTATCCTGGTAGCGATGGACTCCCGTGTCACCCCCTCGATCTCATCCTTCGTCATACGTTTCGTCGTGGAAGCGGTCCCCGCCAACAGCGAGGATCAACCCGTTTATCGCGGCGCCATCCGCCACATCCAGAGCGACGAGGAGATGAACTTCAACGCCTGGGAGGATGCCGTCGAATTCATCCGCCGCTACGTGCCGCTCGATTCTGAAAATAATCCGGGTGGCGCGTAGTTTTTAATCAACCATCGCGAGTGCGTCGCACCTGACACTTGGGAAATTCCCGTTAAACGGGATGTTTTTTTCGCTAAGAAAAGTCCCGTTTGGGTTGGTGCGACGCACCCTCGGACAAAAACTCACACAGGAGAAACAACCATGCGCATGAAAGACAAAGTCGTGCTCGTCACCGGCGGCGCGGCAGGGATCGGTAAAGCCACCGCCCTGCGTTTTGCCGAGGAGGGGGCCAGGGTCGTCATCTGTGACGTGAACGAAGAGGCCGGACAGGCCGCCGTCAAGGAGTTGGGGGAGGGCGCGGCCTTCTACAAAGTCAACGTCGCCAGCCGCGAAGAGGTCCAGAAGTGGATCGAAGAAGTCGTTGCCAAATACGGCCGCGTTGACGTGCTGGTCAACAACGCCGGGATCCTGCGCGACGGCCAGCTCATCAAATTCAAGGAAGGCCAACTGGTCGGCCAGATGCCCGAAGCAGACTTCGACCTGGTCATCTCGGTCAATCTGAAGGGCGTCTTCAATTGCACCCAGGCTGTGGCCCCGGTCATGGCCGGACAGGGCAGCGGCGTGGTCCTCAACGCCACCTCCATCGTCGGACTGGACGGCAACTTCGGCCAGACCAATTACGTCGCCACCAAATCCGGCGTGATCGGCATGACCAAAGTCTGGTCGCGTGAACTGGGCCGCTTCGGCATCCGGGTCAACGCCGTGGCCCCCGGTTTCACCGCCACCGAGATGGTCACGGCCATGCCCGATAAAATCCTGGACGGGATGAAATCCCGCACCCCGCTGGGCCGCCTGGGCGAGCCGCGCGACATCGCCAACGCCTACCTGTTCCTGGCCTCCGACGAAGCCTCGTTCATCACCGGCGAGACGTTGCGGGTGGACGGCGGGATCGTGGTGGGAACCTGATATGGCGCGACACCCACAAATCCTGTCCACCGGCAGCTACGTCCCGGAGCGGATCGTCACCAACGCCGAGGTGGACGCGCTGATGGGCGAATCCACCCACGAGTGGCTGCTCGCCAACGTGGGGATCCGCGAACGGCGCTGGATGTCGCCTGAACAGGCCACCTCCGACCTGATCGTGGAAGCCTCGAAAAAGGCCCTCGAGCGCGCGGGACTTTCGGCCGCCGACCTGGACCTGATCATCGTCTCCACCGACACGCCGGACTACCTCTCGCCGTCCACGTCCATCGTGGTGCAGCACAAGCTCGGCGCGACCGCCGGCTGCTACGACGTCAACTCGGCCTGCGCCGGCTGGGTCACGGCCCTCGACCAGGGCGCCCGTTACCTGATGACCGAGCCGGGTTACAAATACATCCTGGTCGCCGGGGGCTACGGCATGAGCCGCTTCCTCGACTTCAGCGACAAGAAGACCGCCAACCTGTTCGCGGATGGGGCCGGGGCGGTCGTGCTGAGCGTCGGCGAGGAGCCGGGGTTCATCGGCAGCAATTTCCTGGCGGTGGGCGAATTCCACGACGCCCTGGGCATCTACACCGGCGGCGCGTTCCGTCCCTGCACGCCGGGGAACCTGTCGGCGTTCGGCGCGCCCAAGGTCGAGTTCGTCCGCAAATTCCCCAAGACCTTCAACACCGAATACTGGCCCAAACTGATGCAGGGCGCGCTCGACAAAGGCGGCCTGGCCTTCGACGACGTGGACCAGTTCTATTTCACCCAGCTCAACCTGCGCACCATCGAATACATGATGGACTTGCTAAAACAGCCTATCGAAAAGACCCACTGGGTCATGGACAAATGGGGCTACACCGGCTCCCCGTGCGTGGTCATGGCCCTCGACGATGCGATCAGCCAGGGCAAAGGCCCCAAGCCCGGCCAGACGATCCTGTTCTGCGCCAGCGGCGGCGGGATCACGATGGCCTCGTCGGTGTGGAGGTGGCGCTAGAGTGGTAAGTTGGAAGTGGTAAGTGGAAAGTGATAGGAGAGCGAATGATGAGTGAGATCAAAAGTTATCGGGATTTGCTGATTTGGCAAAAGGGCATTGCTTTCGTCAAACGACTCTATCAAGAAACGGCTCATTTCCCCGATAGCGAGCGTTATGGTCTGGTAAACCAAATGCGCCGGGCAGCAGTATCAATTCCATCGAACATTGCCGAAGGGCAAGCGCGCCAACATAGCGGCGAATTTCGACAATTTCTGTTTGTCGCATTAGGCTCCATTGCGGAAATCGAAACACAGGTCATTATTTCGCAAGAACTGGGTTTCCTGCCAGAGACAATTTCAGCGAGTTTGCAAGCCGACTTGCTCGAACTCCAAAAAATGACTCGCACACTGGCAAGCCGCCTGTCAAAATGATGCTTGCCACTTCTCACTTGCCACTTTCCACTAAAACGGAGTGAACATGTACATCGGTGATTATCTCGCCCGACGCGAACTCTACTCTCCCGACAAGCTCGCCTTCATTGACGCCGGGAAATCCCCCGAATGGCGGCTGACCTTCCGCGAGGCGGACCGGCGCGCCAATAAACTGGCGAACTGGCTCAAGTCGCAGGGCGTGGGCAAAGGCGACCGGGTGGCGATCCTCGCCAGGGACGGTTACGAGCACCTGGACGTGTTCTTCGCCTGCTCGAAACTTGGCGCGATCCACACTGCCCTCAACTGGCGGCTCAACTGGCGCGAACTGCTCGACATCTTCCGCGAGGTCACACCAAAGCTCCTGGTCTTCTCCGACGACTTCCGCGAAAACGCGGCCCAGGTCACTTACCACTTACCACTTACCACCCTCCACATTGACGGAAACGGTCTGCCGGGCAGCCTCCACTTCGAGCCGACCCTGCAAGCCGCGCCCGACACCCCCGTCACCTGCGAGACGCTCGAAGCCGAGGACACCGCCGCCCTGATCTTCACCGGCGGGACGACCGGCCTGCCCAAAGCCGCCGAGGTCTCGCACCGGATGATCGCCTGGAACACGCTCAACACCGTCATCCACGACCTCACCCATAACGACATCTACCTCAACGTCTTCCCCATGTTCCACACCGGCGGGCTGTTCGTTTACACCCTGCCGCAGGTCATCTTCGGCGGGACGACCATCTTCATCCGCCAGTTCGAACCGGCCCAGGTGCTGGAGCTGCTCGAACGGGAAAAAGTGACCGTCTTCGCCGGGGTGCCGACCATGTACCAGATGCTGACCCAGGCCCCGAACTGGGAGCAGGCCGACCTGTCCGCGCTGCGCTTTTGCACTTCGGGCGGCGCGCCGCTGCCGGTCCCGCTCGTCGAAAAATATACTGCTGAAAAAGGCATCCGCTTCAAGCAGGGCTTCGGCATGACCGAGTTCGGCCCCGGCATCTTCGCCCTGGCTCCCGAAGACGCCATCCACAAGGCCGGTTCGATTGGGCGGCCCAACTTCTTCGTGGACGCCCGCATCGTGGATGACGGGAACAATTTCCTGGGGCCGGACGAGGAGGGCGAACTGGTGCTCAAAGGGCCGTCGTACTGCTCCGGCTATTTCAACGACCCCGCAGCCAGCGCCGCGGCGGTGGACGAGCGCGGCTACTTCCACACCGGCGACGTGGCCCGCTTCGACGCCGAGGGCTACTTCTACATCGTGGACCGCAAGAAGGATATGTTCATCAGCGGCGGCGAGAACGTTTACCCGGCTGAGATCGAAAAGGCGCTCTACCAGCACCCGGCGGTCCAATTCTGCGCCGTGATCGGCCTGCCCGACCCGAAATGGGGCGAGGCGGGAAAGGCCTGCGTGGTGCTCAAACCCGGCGCGTCGGCCACCGAGGAAGAACTGCTGCAATTCATGGCCGGGCGGCTGGCGAAGTACAAGGTTCCGAAATCGGTAAGTTTCATGGAGGCCCTGCCGATCTCGGCGGCAGGGAAGATTTTGAAGCGCGAGTTGAAGGATTTCTGGACTCAAACGTCTCCCGACGTTTGACGCCTGAAAGCAAAGTCGAAAATCGGGAGATTTTCGACTCCGGTAACCCAACAAAGGAGAGTTGATATGCCCACCGTCCCCACTTTACCCGGTATTACTTCCAAAATGGTCGAAACCGCCCGCATCAAGACCCACGTCCTGGTCAGCGGCCCGGACGACGGCACGCCGGTGCTTTTCGTCCACGGCAACGCTTCGTCCGCCACGTACTGGGAGGAGATCATGCTCCTGCTCCCGGAGGGGTTCCGCGGCCTGGCGCCCGACCTGCGCGGCTACGGCGACACCGAGGACAGGCTGGTTGACGCCACGCGCGGCATGGGCGACTGGGTGGACGACTTGCTGGCCCTGCTCGACGCGCTCGGAATTGACAAGACCCACGTCATCGGCCACTCGATGGGCGGGACGATTGTGTTTGGTCTCGTTACCGCCGCGCCGGCCCGGGTCTTGAGCGGGACCCTGGTCAACCCCGGTTCGCCCTACGGGTTCGGCGGCTGCAAAGGCCTCGACGGCCAGCCCTGCTACGACGACTTCGCCGGCTCCGGCGGCGGGATCGTCAACCCCGATTTCCCCAAATTGATCGCCGCCGGCGACCGCAGCGCGGACAACCCCCAGGCCTCGCCCCGGGTGGTGATGAACACTTTTTACTGGAAACCGCCTTTCATACCTGCCCGCGAAGAAGACCTGCTCTCATCCCTGCTGACCGAAAAGATCGGCGCGGATAAATACCCCGGCGATTTCGTCGCTTCGGCCAACTGGCCCAACGTGGCTCCCGGCGAGTTCGGCCCGATCAACGCCCTCTCGCCCAAATACGTCGGCGACAGCGTGGAAAAGTTCATTGCGGTCCAGCCCAAGCCCAAAATCCTGTGGATCCGCGGCGAATCGGACCAGATCGTCTCAGACAACTCGTTCTTCGATTTCGGCACCCTCGGCCAGTTGGGATTCGTCCCCGGCTGGCCCGGTGCGGAGGTCTACCCGCCCCAGCCGATGGTCGGGCAGACTCGTCACATCCTGGAACAGTACAAGGCCAAAGGCGGCGATTTCGAGGAGACCGTCATGGCCGATACCGCCCATTCGCCTTACATCGAAAAGCCGCAGGAGTTCATGGCGGCGTTCGCGAAAGCATTGAAATGAAACCAACCGCCGCCCTTCGACTGCGCCGCTGGAAGACCTGGCGGCTCTGCTCAGGGCAATAATCATACAAGGAGAGCTACCATGCCCATCAACAAACTCCCGCGCGGGGTCGCCATCGTCGGCGCGGGGATGTCCAAGTTCGGCGCGTTCCCCGACAAGAACGGCCGCGACCTGTTCGTGGAAGCCTACAAGGAGATGACCCGCTCGGTGGACAAGGGCCTCGACCCGTCTGCCATCGAGTGCTTCTACCTGGGCAACTTTTCCAGCGACCTGTTCGAGCGCCAGGGCCACACCGCCCCGCTGCTGGCCGATGCGGTCGGGCTGACACCGATCCCCGCCGCCCGGGTGGAAAACGCCTGCGCCAGCGGGGCCACGGCCCTTCGTCAGGGAGTGATCGCCATCGCTTCGGGCTTGTACGACGTCGTCCTGGTGGGCGGCGCGGAAAAGATGACCAATCTCCCCACCGCCGACGTCACCGATACCCTGGCCACCGCCGCCGACGTCCCGTTCGAGATCGCGGCCGGGTTCACCTTCCCCGGTTTTTACGCCGCCATCGCCACCGCCTACATGGCCCGCTACGGGATGAAGCCGGAGCACCTGATGAACGTGGCGATCAAGAACCACGACAACGGCGCGCTCAACCCGAAGGCCCAGTTCGGCGTCACCATCCAGAAGTGGATGGAAGGACGGGTGGCCGCGGCCCTGAAAAAGGGCAAACCCGCCCCGGCCTGGTCCGATATCTGGGACTTCCTCCACGACGACTCGGCCAACCCGATGGTGGCCTGGCCGCTGCGACTGTTCGACTGCTCCCCGATCACGGACGGCGCCTCCGCCGTGCTGCTGGTGGCCGAGGAACGGGTGCGTGAGTTCACCGACCACCCGATCCGCATCCTCGGCTCGGCCCAGGCCTCGGATGCGGCCCTGCACGACCGCGCCGACCTGACCAGCTTGCCCGCCGCCAAATTGGCTGCCTCCCGGGCCTACGAGATGGCGGGCGTCACGCCGAAAGACATCCGCATCGCCGAAGTGCATGACTGTTTCACGATTGCCGAAGTAGTCGCCAGCGAAGACATCGACTTCTTTGCGCCCGGCGAGGGCTTCAAGGCCGCCGAAGACGGGATGACCGCCCGCGAGGGGGCCAAACCGATCAATACCTCCGGCGGACTCAAGTCCAAAGGGCACCCGGTCGGCGCTTCGGGCGTGGCCCAGGCCGTCGAGGTCTGGAAACAGATGCGGGTCGAGGCCGGCGAGCGCCAGGTCCCGGGCGACGTGCCGCTGGCGATGACCCACAACGTCGGCGCGACCGGCTCGACCTGCGTCGTCCACATTTACGAGCGGCGTGATTAGGATTGTCGTTGCGAGGGCCGATGGTCGAGTAACGCTCTTTGCGTATCGAGACCAGGCCCGGAGCAATCTCCTGCTAAACGGCCAAACTGACCTTTGGGAGATTGCCTGCGGCACAAACCGCCGCTTCGCAATGACATGACTCCAGGAGAATAATATGACCGACACAACCACCACCCGCCCCTTCACGGCGGCATCCTTCGACCAATACATTGCCGAAGGCAAACTGATGGCCTCCCGCTGCGCCGACTGCGGCGCGCTCAACCTGCCGCCCCGAGCCATCTGTCCCAAATGCCATAGCGAAACCCTGGAATGGGTCGAGACCGGCGGCAAAGGCAGGCTGGCCGGATTCACCGTCGTCTACATCGCCCCGACCTTCATGATCGAGCAGGGCTACGGACGAGACAAGCCTTACGTCAGCGGCATCGTCGAACTGGATGAAGGCGTCAAAGTCAGCGCCCGTATCACCGGCGTGGACGCGGCCCAGCCTGAAACCATCAAGGTCGGCTCGCCGGTGAGCGTCGAGTTCATCGAAACCGGCGAAGGCGAAGGCAGGAAGGTAGCCCTTGCGTTCAAGGTCGAATGATTATTACGTGGTGCGTGTTCCGTATTGCGAGTCACGCACCACGGAGCACGCACCACGTACCACGAGTCAACCATGCCCCACATAACTGTCAACGACATCCCCCTCTACTATGAGTTCCACGGCCCCGAGACTGCGCCCGTGCTGGTGCTCAACAACGGCATCATCATGAACGCCGCTTCGAGCTGGGTCTTCCAGACCAGGGCGCTCTCGGCCCATTACCGCCTGCTGCAATATGACTGCCGCGGCCAGGGACAGTCCGGCCACCCGGAAGGGCCGTATTCGATGACGCTCCACGCCGACGACCTGGCCGCGCTGCTCGACGCCCTCGACGTGGACAAAGCCCACATCGCCGGCATCTCCTACGGCGGCGAGGTGGCCCAGGCGTTTGCCCTGGAATATCCCGAAAAAACCCGCAGCCTGGTCCTGGCGGACACGGTCAGCGAGGTGGGGCCGGAGCTGCGCCTGGTCATCCAGGGCTGGGTGGATGCCCTGCGGACGGGCGATCCCGTCGCCTTCTTCGACGCCACCGCCCCGTGGAATTTCTCGCCGGAATGGATTGCGGCCAATACAGCCATCCTGGAGGACGCCAAGAAACGCTACGCCCTGCTGGATTTCCCGGCCGTCATCCGTCTGTGCGAGGCCTTCTTCGACGTGGACTTCACCGGACGCCTGGGCGGAATCAAAGCCCCGGCCTGTATCCTCGCCGGTGAGCTGGACCTGCTCAAGGGTCCGCGCTACGCTGAAATCCTGAAAAAAGGTATCCCCCACGCCGAGGTTCACATCCTGAAAGGCGCGGGGCACGCCTCCTGCTGGGAGCGGCCGGAAGAGTTCAACTCGGTTGTGCTGGGCTTCCTGGCGAAACAGGCTTTGTAACTGCCCCGAAACCCGTCACTGCTAGAATGAGAAGACTTATGAGGCATTATGCATGCGGCTGACCTGCTGAGCAAACGCGCCGAACTGACCCCCAACCGGGAGGCCCTGTTCGACCTGCACACCGGCCAGCGCCACACCTTCGCCGAACTCAATACCCGCGCCAACCGGGCCGCCAACTTCCTGCGCCAGCGTTTCGGCGTGCAAAAAGGCGACCGGGTTTCGATCCTGGCCCAAAACTGCCTGCCGTTCGTTGACCTGTTGTTCGGCCTGGGCAAGATCGGGGCCGTCTTCGCGCCGCTCAACTGGCGGCTGACGGCGCGTGAACTGGCCTACATCGTCAACGACCTCCAGCCCAAAGTGCTGGTCTGCGGGCCGGAGTACGTCTCTGTGCTGGAGGAGATGCGGGAAACGGTGCGTGTCCCGTTTTTCGTGTCGCTGGAGGGAGCGGATATCCCCGGGGCGGAGGCCTACGCCTCGCTGCTGGAGCAGGCCGACGGGTCCGAGCCGGAGCGCCCGCCCCTCGACCCGGACGACGCCTATTGCATCCTCTACACCTCCGGGACGACCGGCCATCCCAAAGGCGCGGTCCTGCCGCATCGCCAAATCCTGTGGAACGCCATCAACACGGTCGTGTCGTGGGGCTTGAGCGAAAAGGACGTTTCGCCAATCCTGACCCCCATGTTCCATTCCGGCGGGTTGTTCGTTTTCCTCGTACCGCTTTTTTACGTCGGCGGGCGGATCGTGCTGGCCCGCAGCTTCGACCCGGAAGACTCGCTCAAAGTTATCGTCGAAGAGAAATGCACCGTGATCCTGGGCGTGCCGACCCTCTTCCAGGTCTGGATGAACAGCCCGGCCTTTGCCGAAGCCGATTTCGGCCACGTCCACTTTTTCATCAGCGGCGGCGCGCCCTGCCCGCCCTCCCTGATCCGGGCCTGGAGCCGCACCAAAGGCGTGACCATGCGCCAGGGCTACGGCCTGACCGAGGTCGGCGTCAACTGTTTCTCGATGACCGACGAAGATGCCCTGCGCAAGGCTGGCTCGGTCGGCAAGCCGATCTTCCACAGCCGGATGCGCCTGGTGGACGCCGAAGGCCGGGACGTGCCGCGCGGCGAGACGGGCGAACTGGTCATCGCCGGGCCGCACGTGACCGCCGGTTACTGGCGCAACCCCGAAGCATCGGCTGACTCTTTGCGCCAGGGCTGGTTCCGCACCGGCGACATGGCCCGCCAGGACGAGGAAGGCTACTTCTACATCGCCGGGCGCTACAAGGACATGATCATCAGCGGCGGCGAGAATGTCTACGCGGCCGAGGTGGAGGCCGTTTTCCGGGAACACGATGCGGTGGCGGACGCGGCCCTGATCGGCCAACCGGACGAAAAATGGGGCGAAGTCGGGCTGATGGTCGTCGCCCTCAAGCCCGGACTTTCAGCCGCCGCCGAGGAACTACTGGCCCATTGCCAGGGACGGCTGGCGCGCTACAAGATCCCCAAACGGGTCGAGTTCGTCGCAAGCCTGCCCTACTCGCCGTATGGAAAAGTGATGAAAGCGGAATTAAGAAAACAGTGGAAAGTGGAAAGTGGAAAGTGATAAGAATCTTCTTGCCACTTACCCCTTATCACTTACCACTTTGAGGTTGATATGCCAAAGATCAAAGCCAACGACATCGAGATCTATTACGAAACTTCCGGCTCCGGCGAACCGCTGGTGCTGATCTCCGGGTTGGGGTATCCGCTCTGGCAGTGGCATAAAATGATCCCCATCCTGGCGGAGCATTTCCGGGTGATCGCCTTCGACAACCGCGGCGTCGGGCAGACGGACAAGCCCGCCGGGCCGTATTCCGCCCGGATGCTGGCCGCCGATACCGCCGGTCTGCTGGAGGCGCTGGGGGTCGAAAAGGCTGTCGTCATGGGCCACTCGATGGGCGGCTTCGTCGCCCAGGCCATGGCGCTCGATTTCCCCGAAAAGGTCGGCAAACTGGTGCTGTGCTCCACCAACTTCGGCGGGCCGCGCCACGCGCCGATCACCCCCGAAGCCTGGGCCGTGCTGTCGGATACCACCAGCGACCCGTTGACCCGCTTCACCAACGGGCTGAAAGTCAGCACCACGCCGGGGTGGGCTGAGTCCCATCCAGACGAGGTGCAGGCCTGGGTCCGGTGGCGCATCGCCAACCCGCTCGACCTGGCGGGCTACCAGTCGCAGATCGCCATCGGGCTGGGATTGGTCGCCGAAGCGGCCTCCTTCGAAAACAAACTCCCCGGCGTCCGTGTCCCGGCCCTGGTCCTGTTCGGCGCGCACGACAAGGTCGTCCCGCCTGCCAACGCCGACCTGCTGGCCGCCAAACTGCCGGATGCCAGAATCGTGATCTTGCCGGATGCGGGGCATTTCTTCCCCATCGAAACCCCGGAAGCCGCCTCGCAAGCTGTGATTGATTTTGCGCAACAGGAGGTGCCCCATCAAGATTAAGTTTTACCGGAAAGTTTCCAACCAAAACCAACCCATACTCTAGGAGGAGTATCTCATGAAACTGATCAAAAAAATCACCTTCGTCATGGTCCTCATGACCCTGCTGCTGGCCGCCTGCGGCCCGGCGGCAACCCCCACACCCGAACCTCCCGCGCCGACCGCCCCGCCCACCGAAGAACCCATGGAAACCGAAACACCCGTGGCGACCGAGGAACCCCCGGCGGGCCTGACCTGCGCCGAGCCGATCAAAGTCGGCCTGATTACCGACGTGTCCGGCGCGCTGGCGATCTACGGCGCGCACATCCTGCCCTCGTTCATGCTGGGCATGGAATACGCCACCGGCGCGGCCGGTTCGGCCGGTGACAAGTTCGACATCACCGCCACCCAGGAAAACACCTTCACGATTGACAATTGCGAGATCCAGGTCTTCGTGCGGGACGACGCCAGCACTCCCGACAACACCGCCACCCTGGCCCGCGAGCTGATTGACGTCGAAGGCGTGGACATCCTGGTGGGCACCGTTTCGTCGGGTGCGACCGCCACCCTGCAGGGGATCGCGGCCGAGAACCAGATCCCGCTCATCGTCGCCCCGGCGGCAGCCAACGACATCACCGGCAAGGACTTCAACGAGTTCACCTTCCGCACCAGCCGCAACAACTACCAGGACGCGATGAACGAGTGCCTGTACCTGACCAAACAGTACCAGACCTTCGTCCAGATCGCCCCGGATTACGCCTTCGGGCACGGCTCTGCTGAAGCCTTCCGTGACGCCTGCACCCTCAACGGCGGCACCTTCGTCGCCGATGACGTGTTCGCCCCGCTCGACACGACCGACTTCACCCCCTACATGGACCCGATCCTGAACAGCGGCGCGGATGCGCTGATCGTGACCTGGGCCGGCGGCGGTTTCGTCCCGCTGATGCAGGCCGCCACCGACCAGGGTGTCTTCGACGAGATGGCCCTGGGCGCGACCTTCATTGACAACGTGCTGATGCCGCTCTGGTACGGCAATGCGATTGGCAGCACCAACGGTATCCTGTACCACTGGTCCGCCCCCAACAATCCCGCCAACGACTTCCTGAAGACCGAGCAGAAGGCCCGCTACGGCACGATGCCCGACCTGTTCGCAGGTGACGGCATGAACGCCGCCATCATGCTGGTCGAGGGCTTGAAGGCCACCAACGGTGACGCCAGCGGCGCGGCCCTGGTCGCGGCGTTCGAGGGCATGACCTTCGAAGGCCCGAAGGGCACTGTCTTCATCCGCCCCGAAGACCACGTCGCCATCCAGGATATGTACATCCTGAAGCTGGTCAACCTGACCGACCCGGACGCCAACTTCTACGAATACGTCGAGACCACCCGTCCCGAGCCGCCCTGCCTGCTGCCCGAAGCCCTGAAAGACCGCTGCGGCAGCCTGCCCTACGGCTCGCTGAGCGGACAGTAAAAAAAACCTAACCCCCGTCGCTGAAGGCGACACCCCCTTCCCTCTCAGGGAAGGGGGTAGGGGATGGGTTCGGCCGCCGGTCGTGGAGAGTGGACGATCCCGGATCGCCCACCGTCCACGGTCAACGGCCAACGAAACGGAAGGTGTCATGGATCCTGAAATCATTTTCGAAACCGTCAACTTGCGCAAGGAATTCGGCGCGCTGGTAGCTGTGGACGACGTCAGCCTCAAGGTACACAAGAACAGCCTGCACGCCATCATCGGCCCCAACGGGGCGGGCAAGACCACCTTCTTCAACCTGCTCAGCGGCAACCTCGAACCGACCGCCGGGCAGGTGATCTACAAAGGGCGCGACATCACCCACCAGCCCGTCCACCGCACCATCCATTTCGGTGTGGGACGCTCGTTCCAGATCACCAACATCTTCCCCAACCTGACCGTCTTCGAGAACGTCCGCCTGGCCTGCCAGGCCCTGGGCGCGGACAACTTCAAGTTCTGGCAGGCGGCCTCGGCTTTCAAGAAATACGAGCAGCGCACCTGGGAAGTGCTCGAACGCGTCGGCTTGAAGGAACGGGCCTTCGACTTCGCCCGCACCCTGCCCCACGGCGACCAGCGCAAACTCGAATTGGGCATGATCCTGGCTCCTGATCCCGAGGTCCTCCTGCTCGACGAACCCACCGCCGGGATGGCCGCCGAACAGGTCCCCGAACTGATCGCCCTGATCCAGGAGATCCAGCGGGCGGGCGACAAGACCGTCATGCTGGTGGAGCACAACATGAACGTGGTGATGAGCGTCTCCGACCGGATCACCGTCATGCACCAGGGCGCGGTGCTGGCCGAAGGCGCTCCCGCCGAGATCGCCGCCAACAAGGAAGTGCAGGTCGCCTACCTGGGCGGGTTGTATGAGTTGAACGTTTAGCCGGACTCAAACGTCTCCCGACGTTTGAGTTTCGAAAGTCGGGAGACTTTCGAGTCCGTTTCTCAAATAGAGTTGCTATGAACCATCTCCTCGAAGTCCAATCCATCCACACCTTCATCGGGCAATACCACATCCTCCAGGGTGTGGACGTGCGCGTCCCGAAGGGCAGCATCACCGCCCTGTTGGGGCGCAACGGCGCGGGCAAGACCACCACCCTCAAGACCATCCTGGGTCTCACCCCGCCGCGCCAGGGAAAGGTCGTCTTCGAGGGCCGCGAGATCAACGGGATGCGCTCCTTCGACATCGCCGCCCTCGGCATCGGATTCGTCCCCGAACACCGGGCCATCTTCCGCGACCTGAGCGTGGAGGAGAACCTCAAGATCGCCGAGCGCCGCAAAGGCGATTACACCCGCAAACAGGACTTCCTCTTCTCCCTTTTCCCCGACCTGAAACGGCTCATCAACCTGCCCGGAACCCATCTCTCCGGCGGGCAGCAGCAAATGCTCGCCATCGCCCGCGCCCTGGTCGCCGACAACCGCCTGCTGCTGATTGACGAACCCAGCGAGGGCCTGGCCCCGGTGCTGATCGAACAACTCATGCAGGCCATCCGCCAGCTTTCCGCCGAGACGACCGTGGTGCTGGTCGAGCAAAACTTCCTGGTCGCCAGCCAGTTGGCCGAATATTACGTCATCATCGAGGAAGGCCGCTCGGTCAAGCAGGGCAAAATGAAGGACCTGGTCAACGACAAGGCCACCATCCACCGCTACCTGGGCGCCGCGTAAGACGGGATTGATCTCGTCTTACAAAAGGGCGAGCTTGATCTCGTCTTGCAAAAGGACCGCTTATGAACTTATCCATCTTCTTCCGCAAGAACCTGATGCTGCTGGCCATCCTGGCGGTACTGGCCGGGTTGTTCGCCGCCGCCGCCAACGGCATGGAGTCCAGCGATTTCGTCATCACCCTGCTGCGCGGCCTCTCCGTCGGCTCGCTGACCTTCCTGGTCGCCTCCGGCTTCTCGCTCATCTTCGGCCTGCTCGACGTGCTCAACCTGGCCCACGGCACCCTCTTCATGATCGGGGCCTACATCGGCTGGACAGTTTACGTGCGGCCGGATACCTTTGTGGATTTGCTCACGCCGCTCGCCCTGGTCTTTAGCGGATTCATGCTTGGGGACGTGTGGACCATCCTCTCGACCCGGAGCCTGTTCGCGGGGGGGACGAAGCGGGTCCTGCCCTGGGCCGGGATCCTCGTCTCAGCCCTGATCCTGGTCGGCGTTCTGCGAAGCTATCCCGTCTCGATCTGGAACCCGGAAGACTACGCCCAAAGCCCGGTGTCCATCTCCTATCTCGCCGGGCAGGGACAGAACATCCTGCCGCCGCCGGCTGCCTTCGGATCCATTTCGCCGCTCCTGGCCCTCGCCGGGCTGCTCCTGGGCGGGCTGCTGCTGGCCTTCAGCTTGTCGCTCTTCAATGCCGGGAAGCAAGCCGTGTCCAAACGCCTGGGCTGGCGCAGCTTCGCCGGGTTTGGGGCTTTCCTGCTGGCGGGGATCGTCTTCTTCGTTTTCAACGATGCGCTCACGGCCTTCCTGGCGGCGCTCAACACCAACTGGCTCTTCCTGACCGCCGTGACTGTCGCCGTGGGGGCCGGTATCGGCCTGGGCGCGCTGATGGAGACCACCCTCATCCGCCCGCTCTACATCCGCCCGATCTATCAGTTGATGCTCACCATCGGCCTGAGCGCCATCGGGATCGAGATGGTGCGCGCCGTCTGGGGCCGCCCCGAGTTCACCATGCCGCGCCCCGAACTCTTCGCCGGGACGGGCGAGGCCTGCCCGGCCACATCCCTGTCCGACTGGTGGCAATACCACTGTTCGACCATGATCCTGCTCGACGGGCGCATCCGGGTCTACAACGAAATCTTCGTCCCGATTGTCGGCCTGGTGGTGCTGGCCGGCGTGTGGATGCTGCTCCAGCGCACCCGGCTGGGGATGGTCATCCGGGCCGGGGTGCAGGACCGTGAAATGGTCGAGGCCCTCGGCATCAATGTCCGCCGGGTCTTCACCCTGGTCTTCGCCCTCGGCGTCGGGCTGGCGGCCCTGGGCGGGGTGCTGGCTGCGCCTTCGATTGGCCTGTCGAACATGATGGGCGAGAGTTTCCTGCTCAACGCCCTGATCGCCCTCGCAATCGGCGGCCTGACCAGTTATCCGGGGGCGGCGCTCGGCTCGCTGCTGGTGGGGCTGCTGCAACAGTTCATCATCAAGTACGGGCAGATCGGCATCCCCATCCCCTTTACAGACATCATCTTCAAGCCCACGCCGCCCATCGTCCCGGCCTCGACCATCCTGCTGATGGTGGTCGTCCTGCTCATCCTGCCCAACGGCCTGCTGGGGAAGAAGGAGTAGCCCATGGCGAAAAATAAATTCTTCTCCGCATTGAAGCCGAACCAGGGTTCGTTGATCACCCTGGCGGTCTTCATCCTGCTGCCGTTCGTGGTCGGCCTGTTCAACGGCGCATCCCCGGCGCAGGTCTGGACGAACGGGAGCGGCCAGTCCAAGTTCATCCAGGGGCTGGCTATCGAGATTTTCATCCTGGCCCTCTACGCCCTGAGCTACGACCTGATCTTCGGCTTCACTGGCCTGCTCTCTTTTGGGCATTCGATGTTCTTCGCCGTCGGGGCCTACCTGACCGGCATCCTGCTCAAGAACTTCGGCTTTTCCCTGGGGGCGACCTTCGGGATGATCTTCCTGGCGGGCATCCTCCAGGCGCTGTTGTTCGGGATGGTGCTGCCGCGCGTCAAGGGCATCACCTTTGCGCTGGTCACGCTCGGCATGGCTTCGGTCTTCCACGTGCTGGTCATCTCCAGCGAACTCGGCCCCTACACCGGCTCAGACGTGGGCCTGCAGGGCGTGGTCGCGCCGGAGTTCATCAGCCCGGCCTCCCAGCGCCTGCGGCTGTACTTCGTCACCCTGGCCATCCTGATAGCGGTCTTCATGCTCTACAAGCGATTCGTCAACTCTCCCACCGGGCGGGTCTGCACCGCCATCCGCGAGAACGAGGGCCGCGCCCTGATGCTCGGCTATAACACCTTCTACTTCAAGCTCGCCGCCCTGGCGCTCTCCTCCCTGACCGCCGCCCTGGCCGGGATGCTGCACACGATCTACCAGCCCATCGTCAGCCCCAACGTGGCCGGGCTGGGATACACGGTCACGGCCCTGCTCATCATCCTAATCGGCGGCGTCGGGACGCTGAACGGGGCGCTGGTCGGGGCAGTCGTCTTCCGCCTGCTGGATTACGGATTGCGGCGTTACATCGGCGAGAGCGCCAGTTTCATCAACGGCGCGGTCTACGTGGCGATCGTGCTCTTCCTGCCCTTCGGCATCGTCGGGACGTGGCGGCTGAAATCCGCGCAGATCAGGCAGGGCTGGGAACGGCTGGCAAAATTATGGCTCATTGGGAATCGCCGTGATTAAAACCTTTTGGACACGGATTTCACCGATTACGCGGATGAACACGGATTTTTTTTCGAGAAAAATCCGTGCGATTCGGTGAAATCCGTGTAATCCGTGTTCAGAATCACGGCAAATCCCAGAGAGCCGACAATTTTCCAACTTGGGAACATTCCATTTCTAACTTGGGAACATCACATTTCTAACTTGGGGGCATCGTGTTTCTAACTTGGAAATGCGATGTTTCCAACTTGGAAACTCCAAGTCTCCAAGTTGAAAACATCTATCCGTTTACTGAGTGGATGGCATGTGCGAGTAAAATTTGCCCGCGTTGACACCAGAACTGTCAATCCGCCGGGACGGAGGCATTCCTGGGTAAAGACACCGGCATCGGGCTGGCCTCCACGTAGTCACACCAAGCCTCATAAGCCGGGTCCCGGCCGCGGATCGCCTCGTGGAAGACCTTCTGGATCGAGCGCGTCACCGGGCCGGTCTGGCCGTCGCCGATGGCCCTGAAATCAATCTCGCTCAGGCCGATCACCTCCGCCGCTGTGCCGCAGACGAAGACTTCGTCGGCGATGTAGAGCTGGTCACGCGAGACGGGGGTCTCGGCCACCTCGCAGCCCATGTCACGGGCAATCGTGATCAGCGACTCGCGGGTGATGCCTTCGAGGATGTCCACCAGCGGCGGGGTCAGGATGCGTCCCTTGTGGACGACAAAAATGTTCTCGCCGGTACACTCGGCCACGAACCCCTGCGGGTTGAGCATGATCGCCTCGTCGAAGCCCAGCCGCACCGATTCGGTCTTGGCCAGGATGCTGTTGGGGTAATTCCCGGCGATCTTGGCTTTGGTCATCATCACGTTCGGCTGGTGGCGGGTGAACGACGAAATATTGGCCCGGATGCCTTTCGCCAGGGCTTCCTCGCCCAGGTAATTACCCCATTCCCAGGCCGCAATCGCCAGGCTGGCCTTGCCGCCGTCCACGTTCAGGTTCCAGCCGCCGCCGGTGAGATACAGCAGCGGGCGGATGTAGCAATCCCCGAAGCCGTTGGCCCGCACTGTTAGCCGGATGGCCTCGGCGATCTCCTCGGCGCTGTACGACAGTTGGCGGAAGCCGAGCACCCGGGCCGAATCCACCAGGCGTTCGGCGTGCTCCTTCAAACGGAAGACCGCCGCGCCTTTGCCGGTGGCGTAAGCCCGGATGCCCTCGAAAACGGCCGCGCCGTAATGCAGGGCCGGGGTCAGGACGTGGACGGTCGCCTTCTCGAATTCGACCAACTCGCCGTCCATCCAGATGAATTTCGATTCCATAGCCATTAGAAACTCCTTGTTGAGATAATTTCATAAACGGAATATGCTCTACGCAATCGTGTTGCGTGCTCCGTCACTTATAGGCAATTGATGATTTCGTCCGCCATCTGGCGGGTGCTCAACTTGCCGCCGAGGTCTGCTGTGCGCGCCCCGCCGGTGATGGCCGCATCAACAGCCCTTTCGACGGCCGCGGCTTCGGCCTCCAGCCCCAGCGAGTGACGCAGCAACATGGCCGCCGACAGGATCGTCCCGACCGGGTTGGCGACGCCCTTCCCGGCGATATCCGGGGCCGAACCGTGGATCGGCTCATACAGACCCGGGCCTTTATCTTTCCCGGCGGGGGCCTGGCCCAAACTGGCCGAAGGCAGCATCCCCATGGATCCCGCCAAAACGGAGGCCTCGTCGGTCAGGATGTCGCCGAACATGTTCTCGGTCACGACCACGTCCAGCCCGGCGGGACCGGTGATGAGCTTCATCGCAGCCGTATCCACCAGCACGTGTTCCAGTTCCACGTCCGGGTGCTGCGCCCCCACCTCGACCGCCACCTGCCGCCACAGCCGGGACGATTCGAGCACGTTGGCCTTGTCCACAGATGTGACCTTTTTCCTGCGGCCTTTCGCCAGCCCGAAGGCCAGTTCGACCACCCGCCGGACCTCGTAATCGTAATATTCGAGCGTGTCCACCGCCCGCTCGCGGCCGTCTTTGACCTCGCGGCCTTTGGGCCAGCCGAAGTACAGGCCGCCGGTCAGTTCGCGCACCACCAGGATGTCCACCCCGGCCAGTTTCTCCGGCTTGAGCGGCGACCACTCGACCAGCGCCGGGTGGACCCTGACCGGGCGCAGGTTGGCGAACACGCCCAGTCCTTTACGAAGGGCCAGCAGGCCGCGCTCCGGGCGGTCTCTGGCGGAGGGGTCGTCCCATTTCGGCCCGCCGACCGCGCCGAGCAGCACCGCGTCGGAGGCCCGGCAATCGGCCAGGGTCTCGTCGGTGAGCGAGGAGCCGAACCTGTCAATCGAACAGCCGCCCACCAGCCGTTCGCTGAAGGTGAAGGTGTGTCCATGTTGGCTTGCGATGGCTTCCAGGGCACGCACGGCTTCGGCCACCACTTCGGGGCCGATCCCGTCGCCGGGGAGGAGGGTAATTTTATAGTTCAAGAGATACTCCGGTGGTTGGTAACTGGTGAATGGTGAATGGTGATTGGTAATTGGTAACTGGTAATTGGTAATTGACGATCCGACCACGTGACCACGCGACCACGCGACTACGCGACCACGCGACCAACCGACCAACCAACTACGCGACCACCAACCCGTACTCGACCGAATCGGCCAACGCCCGCCAACTGGCTTCGATGATGTTGCCGCTCGCGCCGACAGTGCTCCAGCGTTTGCTGCCGTTCTGGGTATCAATCAGCACCCGCGTGATGGCTTCGGTGCCGTTCTCGCCGTCCAGGATGCGGACTTTGTAATCGGCCAGGTGGAAGGCGGAGATCGAGGGGTAGATCGGTTGCAGGGCTTTGCGCAGGGCCAGGTCCAGGGCGTTGACCGGGCCGTTGCCTTCCGCCGCGGTGTGCAGGATTTCGCCGTCCACCCGCACCTTGACGGTCGCCTCGGCGAAGGTGCCGCGCCCATCCCGGTGCTCGACGTTGACGAAGAAATCCACCAGTTCGAAGGGCGGTTTGTAGCCGTATTCCTGGCGTTTGAGCATCATGGCCACCGAGGCTTCGGCGGCCTCGAAGGCGAAACCCCGCGCTTCCAGTTCCTTGATGTCGTTCAAGACGGGCAGGACTTCCTCGCCCTCGACTTCCACGCCGTGTTCTTCGGCCTTGCTGAGCAGGTTGCCGCGCCCCGACAGGTCGGAGACGACCACCCGCATTCGGTTGCCGACCTGCTCCGGCTCGACGTGCTGGTACGACCGGGCCGAGCGCCGCATGGCCGCCACGTGGACGCCGCCCTTGTGGGCGAAAGCGGATTTTCCCACAAAAGGCAGGTGCTCGTCGGGGGTGACGTTGGCGACCTCCATCACAAAATAAGACAAATCCGTCAGGCGGGCGAGGCTGCCGTTTGGCAGGCACTCATAGTCCATCTTGAGTTCCAGATCGGCGATGACCGAACACAGGTTGGCGTTGCCGCAGCGTTCGCCCACGCCGTTGATCGTCCCCTGCACCTGGACCGCCCCAGCGCGCACGGCGATCAGCGAGTTGATCACGGCGCACTCGGAATCGTTATGGGTGTGGATTCCGAACGGGTGGGCCAGGACAGGCCCCAGGTCCGGTTCGAGCGGCTGGGAAATCTCCCGGAGGATGCGTTCCACCTCCCAGGGCAGGGTCCCGCCGTTCGTGTCGCACAGGACCACCGTCTCCGCCCCGCCCCGGATGGCGGCCTGGAGTGTTTCCAGCGCGTAGGCGGAATCCGCTTTGTAGCCGTCGAAGAAATGCTCGGCGTCGTAGATCACCCGGCGTCCTTGCTCGCGCAGGCAGGCCACCGACTGCTCGATGATCCGCAGGTTGTCGTCGAGGGTGGTGCGCAGCACCTCGGTGACGTGCAGGGACCAGGTTTTGCCGAAAATGGTGCAGACCGGGGTGCGGGAGGCGAGCAAAGCTCCGATATTGGCATCACCTTCGGGGCCGCCCTGCACCCGGCAGGTGGAGCCAAAAGCGGCCACAAGCGAGTGCTTGAATTCCATGTCGCGGGCGCGCTCGAAGAATTCGGCGTCCTTGGGGTTCGAGCCGGGCCAGCCGCCTTCGATGAAAGCCACGCCGAGGTCGTCGAGCCGCCGGGCGATGCGCAGCTTGTCAACCCCCGACAGGGTGAAGCCTTCGGATTGGGTTCCGTCGCGGAGGGTGGTGTCGTAGATTTGGATATTCATAAATTCTCTTCTCTGACCGTGGACGGAAGACCATAGACCGTGCCACGACCGTCCGCCGTCTTCGGTCTACGGTCGGCTCTCGAACGCGGCAATTTCTTTCTCAAATTCCATGATGTAGCCCAACTGGTCCACGCCTTTGAGCAGGCAGGTTTTGGAGAACGGGTCAATTGGGAAGGTGAAGGTCTGCCCGCCGGGAAGTGCGACAGTTTGAGAGTCGAGGTCAACGGTGATTTCGGCGTCGGGGGCTTCTTCGGCCAGATCGAACAGCGATTTGTGGGTTTCGGCGTCCACGAT
The DNA here is from genome assembly GCA_002418215.1 of Anaerolineales bacterium UBA5796. Classification (GTDB taxonomy): domain Bacteria; phylum Chloroflexota; class Anaerolineae; order Anaerolineales; family Villigracilaceae; genus UBA5796. The sequence goes on along the minus strand of DIDQ01000146.1, from coordinate 34,926 downwards.
AACCGGGAGCAGGCCGTTCTTGAGGGCGTTATTGCGGAAGATGTCGGCGAAGGAGGTGCTGACGACGGCCCGGAACCCGTAGCCGGTCAGCGCCCAGGGGGCGTGCTCCCGGCTCGACCCACACCCGAAGTTGCCTCCGGCTAAGAGGATTTGTGCGCCCTGATAGCGGGGATCGTTAAGCGCGAACCCCGGCTTTGGGCTGCCGTCCGGGGCGTAGCGCCAGTCGGCGAACAGGGCCTCGCCCATGCCGGATTTATCGGTGGCTTTCAGGTAGCGGGCCGGGATGATCTGGTCCGTGTCCACGTTTTCGACGGGGAGAGGGACGAGGCGGGAGGTGAGGGTGGTGAATTGGGGCATATCAATTTCCGATTTTTGATTGACGATTTACGATTGAGGGCAGACAGGTAGCCAAGTAAACAGGTACACAGCAAACTTGTTTACGTGTTTACCTTTTTACCTTTTACGCCAGCAACTCCCGCGGATCCGCCACTGCACCCGCCAGCGCCGTCGCCGCCGCCGTGAGCGGACTGGCCAAAAACGTCCGCCCGCCTTTGCCCTGGCGGCCTTCGAAGTTGCGGTTGCTGGTGCTGACGGCGTACTGGCCGGGTTCGAGCTGGTCGCCGTTCATCGCCAGGCACATCGAACAGCCGGCTTCGCGCCAGTCGGCCCCGGCGTCCTTGAAGACCCGGTCGAGGCCCTCGGCTTCGGCCTGCCGCTTGACCTGCTGCGAGCCGGGCACGACCATGACCCGCACGCCGGAGGCCACTTTGCGGCCCTTGAGCAGGGAGGCGGCCTGGCGCAAGTCCGAGAGACGGGAGTTGGTGCAACTGCCGATGAAGACCACGTCCACTTTGTGGCCGAGCAGCGGCTGGCCGGGGCGCAGGTCCATGTAGGCCAGGGACTTTTCGAGGGCGGCCCTTTGCGACGGGTCGCCGCACGCGGCCGGGTCGGGGATGCGCCCGCTGATCTTCATGCCCATGCCGGGGTTGGTCCCGTAGGTGATCATCGGCTCCAGGGACGAGGCGTCCAGGGTGACGGATTTGTCGAAGGCCGCGCCCTCGTCGCCGGGCAGGGATTTCCAGCGGGCCAGGGCCGCCTCCCAGTCCGTGCCTTTGGGGGCGAACTCGCGCCCGGCGAGATATTCGAAGGTGGTCTCGTCCGGGGCGATCATCCCGGCCCGTGCCCCGCCTTCGATGGACATGTTGCAGATGGTCATGCGTTCTTCCATCGTCAGCGAGCGGATGGCCTCGCCGGTATATTCGAAGACGTGCCCGGTCCCGCCGCCGACGCCGATCTTGGCGATGAGGGCCAGGATGATGTCTTTGGCGGTCACGCCGGGGGCCAGCCTGCCGTCCACGCGGACCTCGCAGGTCTTAGGCTCCCGCTGGAGCAGGCATTGGCTGGCCAACACGTGCTCGACTTCGGAGGTGCCGATGCCGAAGGCCAGCGCCCCGAAGGCGCCGTGCGTGGCGGTGTGGCTGTCGCCGCAGACGATGGTCATGCCGGGCTGGGTCAGTCCCAACTCCGGGCCGATGACGTGGACGATGCCGCGCCTGGGGCTGTCCAGCCCGTAGAGCGAGACACCGAACTCGGCTGCGTTGGCCTCCATCTGGCGGATCTGGGCCGCGGCGATGGGGTCCGCAATCGGCAGGGACGGGTCATGCGTGGGCGTGGAATGGTCCATCGTGGCGAAGGTCTTGTCCGGGCGGCGGACTTTGAGTCCACGCTGGCGCAGGCCGGTGAAGGCTTGCGGCGAGGTCACCTCGTGGACGAGGTGCAGGTCAACGTAGAGGATGGCCGGGGAATCGGGCTGTTGGGCAACCACGTGCGAGTCCCAGACTTTTTGGAAGAGGGTTTCGGGCATGGGGTTGGGTGTGAGGTAAACAGGTAGACAGGTATACAAGTAGACAGGGAGTGTTTACCTGTTTCCGTGTCTACCTGTGTACATATCTTCCTAATCGGAATCAACCCTCAGCCGCCTCGCCAGCCGATTCGGCGGAAGCCTGCCCCGGTTCCGGGTTGATTCCGCTCAAGTCCCAGCCGGAGGGCATGGTCTGGGGTTCGGGGAACGGGTCGAAGATCGGGCTGTCGGAAACGTTTGGGTTTTCATTAGGGGTAGTCATGTGGTTTCTCCTTTGAGTCTTGGGAGGGTGCGTCGCACCTCTCTAAATGGGATTGGTTCTAGCGGAAAAAAAGTTCGTTAAGCGGGATT
>DIDQ01000146.1:0-32550 GCA_002418215.1 Anaerolineales bacterium UBA5796 | reverse complement strand
GCGGAAAAAAGTTCGTTAAGCGGAATTTGTCGCCAGGTCAGGTGCGACGCACTCGCGGACGGGTCAAGTCGCCGGGTCAGGTGCGATATCGTGCCCGCAGGGTACGCACTCGCGGGTGTAACGTAAATCGTCTGCCGACTCGTTTGCAATCGTCTCGCCGAAGGATTTAAATCGTCTCACCGGACGATTGCAAACGTCTCACCGGAGGATTTAAATCGTCCGGTGAGACGTTTGCAAGTTATCCGACCAGCATCACGCCGAAGTCGGTCTGGACGGTTTGCATCCTGGTCTGCGAGATGACCAGCTTGTTCAGGGCGTTGATGTAGGCTTTGGCGCTGGCGACGATGATGTCGGTGTCGGCCCCGTGACCGCCGTAGATGCGGCTGTAAGGCAGTTCCTTCTGGGCGTCCATCGTCTGCTGGCCGTTTTTGCCCTGCACCCGCACGGTGACTTCGCCCAGGGCGTCTATGCCCTCGGTGATGGCGTGGATGTTGAACTCCAGCAGGGTGTTGGGCGTGTCCACAATGGCGTTGATGGCTTTGTAAGTGGCGTCCACCGGGCCGGTGCCCATCGCCACCTGGGTCTGGACCCGGCCGTCGGGGCCTTTCAGGCGCACGGTGGCGGTGGGCATGCCCATCGTCCCGCAGGTGACTTGCAGGCCTTCCAGCGAGTAAACCGACAGCGGCTGGTAGAACTCGTCGGCGATCAGGGCTTCGAGGTCGGCGTCGGTGATGACCTTCTTGCGGTCGGCCAGGGCTTTGAAGCGGGTGAAGGCCTGGTCGAGTTCGACTTCGTCGAGGGCGTGGCCCATCTCGGCCAGCCTGGCCCGCAGGGCGTGACGCCCGGAGTGCTTGCCCAAGACCAGATTCGTCTGGCTGACGCCCACGTCTTCGGGGCGCATGATTTCGTAGGTCTGGTTGTGCTTGAGCATCCCGTCCTGGTGGATGCCGGCCTCGTGGGCGAAAGCGTTGGCCCCCACGATGGCCTTGTTCGGCTGGACGGGGATGCCGGTGTAATTGCTGACCAGCCTGCTGAGGCGGGCCAGTTGGGTGGTGTCTATGCCGGTTTCCAGCCCGAAGACCGGGTGACGGGTACGCAGCGCCATGACGACTTCCTCGAGCGAGGTGTTGCCCGCCCGTTCGCCGATGCCGTTGACCGTCACCTCGGCCTGGCGCGCCCCGGCCCGGATTCCAGCCAGGGCGTTGGCGGTTGCCAGCCCCAGGTCGTCGTGGGTATGCACCGAGACGGTGATGCCCTCGCGCATCCCTGGCGTTTTCTTGATGATGCCCGCAATCAGCCCGCCGAACTCTTCCGGCGTAGTGTAGCCGACCGTGTCGGGGATGTTGAGGGTGGTCGCCCCGGCTTCGATGGCCGCGCCCAAAACGAGATACAGGAACTCCGGGTCGGAGCGCCCGGCGTCTTCGGGGCTGAACTCCACGTCGGCGCACAGCGAGCGGGCGTAAGCCACCATTTCACGCACCCGCCCGGCCACCTGCTCGCGGTCCATGTCGAGCTTGTGCTTCATGTGGATTTCGGAGGTGGCTAAAAAGGTGTGGATGCGGGGATGGCGCGCCCCTTTGACCGCTTCCCAGGCTTTGGCGATATCGCCCCGGGTGGCTCGGGCCAGCCCGCAAATCACCGGGACTTTAGCCTGCTCCTCACCGATTGGAGGATTCCCCACCTCGTCCGCGATCCGGCGCACGGCTTCCAGGTCGTCGGGCGAGGCGGCAGGGAATCCCGCTTCGATGATGTCCACGCCCAGACGGGCCAGGTTGCGGGCCACTTCCAGCTTCTCCGCCGAGGTCATCGTCGCCCCGGGAGATTGTTCGCCGTCGCGCAGGGTGGTGTCGAAGATTTTGATGTAGTTGCTCATAAAAATTCCTTTCAGTGGAGAGGAAGACAGGTATACAAGTACACAGGTACACAGGTACACAGGTATGCAGTGAGATTGCTTACGTGTCTACCTGTCTCCGTGTCTACCTGTTTACTTGTCCCCCCAATTCTCCGGCCTCAGCGATCTCACCGCCGCGCCGGCCTGCCACATTTCCGATTCACGCATCACTTGAAGTTCTTCTTCAAGGTTCTGACGGTAGTCCGGGTCGGAGTTTTTCTCCAGCACGATGCGGGTCTCTTCGCCGCTGACCACACTCTGGTACAGGTCGCTGAAGACCGGGGCCGCCGCATCCCGGAACCTGTCTTTCCAGTCCAGCGCGCCGCGCTGGGCGGTGGTCGAGCAGTTGGCGTACATCCAGTCCATGCCGTTCTCGGCCACCAGGCGGATCAGCGACTGGGTCAACTCTTCGACCGTCTCGTTGAAGGCCTCGGACGGGGAATGTCCGTGCGCCCGCAGTTCGTTGTACTGGGCCTCCATCACACCGGCCAGCGCGCCCATCAGGATGCCGCGTTCGCCGGTCAGGTCGGAATAGACTTCTTTCTCGAAAGTGGTCGGGAAGAGATACCCCGCCCCGATGGCGATGCCGAGCGCAATCGTGCGTTCTTCGGCCCGGCCGGTCGCATCCTGGTGGACGGCGTAACTGGCGTTGATGCCGCTCCCGGCCAGGAAGTTGCGCCGCACGGATGTGCCGGAGCCTTTCGGGGCGACCAGGGCCACGTCCACGTGCGGGGGCGGGACCACACCGGTCTGGTCGGCGTAAGTGACGGAGAACCCATGCGAGAAATAGAGCATGTCGCCTTCGCCCAGGCATTCGACGATCTTGGGCCAGTTCGAGCGTTGGCCCGCGTCAGAGAGCAGGTACTGGACGACCGTCCCGCGCTCGGCGGCCTCCTCGATGGAGAACAGCGTCTCGCCGGGGACCCAGCCGTCAGCGAGGGCCTTGTCCCAGTTCGGCGTCCCCTGCCGCTGCCCGACGACGACCCTGATCCCGTTATCGCGCAGGTTCAGCGCCTGGGCCGGGCCTTGCACCCCGTAGCCGAGCACGGCCACGACTTCATCCTTCAACACTTCCCGCGCCTTCTCCAGCGGGAACTCCTCCCGCGTCACCACGTTTTCCACCACACCGCCAAAGTTGATTTGTGCCATTTTGCTTACTCCTGATCCATTGACTGATTATTTGGGATGATTGCGAAATTGGAGCGTGTTACGTGTTCCGTCAGGCAACCCACGCAACACGCTCCACGTTACACTCATCACACGCCGATTTCTTCCAACTCCACCTCGCGCCAGCCGTTCGCCCCTGCCGTGCGGCGGATGCCGGAATGTTCGCCGCGCGTCATGGCGACCTGCCCGGTGCGGACCATCTCGATGATCCCGATCGGGCGCAGCAACTCGACCATGCCTTCGATCTTGTCCTCGGTGCCGGTGGCTTCCACGATAACGGAATCAGGCGCCACGTCCACGATGCGGGCGCGGAATATGGCCGCCAGGTTGTTGACCTCGGCCCGCTGCTCCGCCGTCGCCCTGACCTTGATCAGCGCCAGGTCACGCGTCACCGACGGCTGGCGGGAGACATCCTGCACGTCAATCACGTTGACCAGTTTGTACAGGTTGGCTTCGATCTTGTGGGCGTCCACATCGTTGGCGCAGTCGGTGACGATGGTCATGCGCGAGACTTCGGGCTTCTCCGTCCGCCCGACCGCCAGCGACTCGATGTTGAAGTTGCGGCGTCGGAAGAGCGACGCCACCCGGTTCAGCACGCCGGGCTTGTTTTCGACTAAGGCGATAAATGTATATTGCATTCGATCCTCCATTCATTTTCCGTTCACTTTCCGTTCGATCCGTTTATCCGATTCGAAAATCCGTTACCTTATCCGTGAGTCCGTGACAGAGTCCGTTTACGACCGCACCGGCCGACGTAACATCTGGTCCAGCGCCGCGCCGGCAGGGACCATCGGGTAGACCGCTTCTTCCTTTTCGACTTTGAACTCGATCACCACCGGCCCCGGAGTGTTGCGCGCCCAGGCAATGGCTTCCTGCACTTCTTCCGGGGCGGTCACCAACCGGGCCGGGACGCCGTGCGCTTCAGCCAGTTTGACGAAGTCGGGGGTGGTCATGTTGACGCCGGAATAGCGCTTCTCGAAGAAGAATTCCTGCCACTGGCGCACCATGCCCAGGAAGTTATTGTTCATGATGGCGATCTTGACGTTCGCGCCTTCCTGCACCGCGGTCGAGAGTTCGGCGGCGGTCATCTGGAAGCCGCCGTCGCCGGCCACTGTCCAGATTTCATCGTCCGGGTGGGCGAACCAGGCCCCGATAGCGGATGGCAGGCCGAAGCCCATCGTCCCCGCCCCGCCGGAGGTGATCCAGCGGTTGGGTTTGTCCAGGGCGTAGTACTGCGCCGTCCACATCTGGTGCTGGCCCACGTCGGTGGTGACGATGGCCCCTCCCCCGGTGGCAGACCACAGGTCATGGATGAGATGCGAGACGTACAGTTTCCCGTCGTCGGGCCAGGCCATGATCGAGCGGGCCTCGCCCTCGGCTTTCCATCCGGCGATCTGGTCGAGCCAGTCGTCGTGCTCGTACTCGTCCACCAGCGGGACCAGGTCGGTCAGCACCGTCTTCAGGTCGCCCACCAGCGGCAGGTCCACCTTGACGTTCTTGTGGACCTCCGACGGGTCAATCTCGATGTGGACCTTCTTCGCCCCGGGGGCATAGGTGGTGAGCGTGCCCGTCACCCGGTCGTCGAAGCGCATCCCGAAGGCCAGCAGCAGGTCGGCGTTCTGGATGGCCAGGTTGCAGTGGGCCTCGCCGTGCATACCCATCATGCCCAGGCTGAGGGGGTGCGAGGCCGGGAAAGCGCCCAATCCCAGCAGCGTGCTGGTGACCGGCGTGTGGGTCTTGACCGCAAAATGCTGCAAAACTTCCTCCGCCCCCGACATGACCACCCCATGCCCGCACAGGATGACCGGGCGTTTGGCCCTGCCGATCAACTCGACCGCTTTTTGCAGGTCCGCTTTGGGCGCATGGGAGGGCGGCTGGTAGCCGGGCAGCCTGACTTCTTCGGGGTAAACGAATTCCGTTTTCTCAATTTGGGCATTTTTGCAAATATCAATCAGCACCGGTCCCGGCCGCCCGCTGCGGGCGATGTAAAACGCCTCCCGCACCACTTCGGCGATCTCGTCGGCGCGGGTGACAAGATAATTGTGCTTGGTGATCGGCAGGGTGATGCCGGTCACGTCCGTTTCCTGGAATGCGTCGCCGCCGATCAGGTGGGCCGCCACCTGCCCGGTGATGAACACCACCGGCGACGAGTCCATCATCGCTGTGGCAATCCCGGTGACGAGGTTGGTCGCCCCCGGCCCGGAGGTCGCCATCGCCACCCCGACCCGTCCCGAGGCCCGCGCATAGCCGTCGGCCATGTGGGCCGCGCCCTGCTCGTGCCGCACCAACACGTGATGCACCGGGTACATCAACATCGCGTCGTAGATCGGCATATTGGCCCCGCCGGGGTAGCCAAACACCACTTCCACGCCTTCCCGGGTCAAACATTCCCATAAAATTTCTGCGCCGCTGAGTTCCATGATTTCTCTCCTTTTTAGACCGAAGACCGATGACCGTAAACCGAAACGGTCTACCGTCTATCGTCCACCGTCCGATAAAATTGCGCCTGTATCCGCGCTGGTCACGAAATACGAATACCGTTTCAACCACTTGCTTTGGATTTTTGGCTGGAACGGGGGCAGCGCCGCGAGCCGGGATTTAATCTCCGCCTCGCTCAAACGGACTTCGAGCCTGCGTTCCGTTAAATCAATGTCAATCACGTCCCCGGCCCTGAGTGCGCCAACCGGACCGCCCGCGGCCGCTTCCGGCGAAACGTGCCCGATGCAGGCCCCACGCGTCCCGCCGCTAAAGCGACCGTCGGTGACCAGCGCCACCTTGTCGCCCAATCCCTGGCCCATGATGGCCGAGGTCGGCGAGAGCATCTCCTGCATCCCCGGCCCGCCCTTCGGCCCCTCGTAGCGGATGACGACCACATCCCCGGCCTGGACTTCATTTGCCAAAATCCCGGCCAGCGCCTCGTCCTGCGACTCGTAGATGCGCGCCGGGCCGCTGAATTGCATCATCCCCGGGCTGACGCCGCCCACCTTGACCACTGCCCCGTTCGGGGCCAGGTTGCCGAACAAAACCGACAGCCCGCCCCGCTTCGAATGGGCATTTTCGTAGCAGCGGATCACCTCGTCGTCTTTGATCTCGCAGCCTTCGATGGATTCCCCCAGCCTCAAACCGGATACCGTCATCCGGTCGAGATGCAGCATCCCCGTCCCGCGCTGGACTTCGTTCAAAATCGCCGGGATTCCCCCCGCCCGATGCACGTCTTCCATGTGCCATTTGCCCGCTGGCGAGACCTTGCAAATGTGCGGAACCTTGTCGGCTACAGCGTTGATGCGTTCCAGCGGATAGTCCACACCGGCTTCGTTTGCCAGCGCCAGGGTGTGCAGCACAGTATTCGTCGAGCCGCCCATCGCCATATCCAGCGCAAAGGCGTCGTCTATCGCCTCGGCAGTCACGATGTCGCGCGGCTTGAGGTCGCGTTCGATGAGCGTCATTATTTGCGCGGCGGCCTTTTTCGCCAGGGCCTCGCGCTCGTCCGTCTTCGCCAGCGCCGTCCCGTTGAAGGGCAGGGCCAGGCCGATGGCTTCCATCAGGCAGTTCATCGAATTGGCCGTGAACATCCCCGAACATGACCCGCACGAGGGGCAGGCAAACTTCTCCAAAACGGACAGCCGCCGCTCGTCAATTTTCCCCGCCGAGTACGCGCCCACGCCCTCGAAGACCGAGATCAGGTCAATCGTCTCGCCTTCGGGCGTGCGCCCCGCGGCCATCGGCCCGCCGGAGACGAAAATGGCCGGGACATCCACCCGCATGGCGGCCAGCAGCATTCCCGGCACGATCTTGTCGCAGTTGGGGATGCAGACCATGGCGTCGAAGCGGTGGGCCTCGACCATCGTCTCGACGCAATCGGCGATCAGTTCCCGCGACGGCAGCGAATATTTCATCCCCGCGTGGCCCATGGCGATCCCATCGTCCACGCCGATGGTATTGAACTCGAACGGCACCCCGCCCGCAGCCCGCACCGCAGCCTTGACCAGTTTGCCGAATTCCTGCAAATGGACGTGCCCCGGCACGACATCCACATACGAGTTGACGATTGCCACGAACGGCTTGCCGAAATCTTCGTCCTTCAAGCCAGTGGCGCGCAGCAGGGCGCGGTGCGGAGCCTTATCGTATCCTTGCTTGACGGTATCAGAGCGCATGATCCTCCTAAACCGGACTACAAAATCTCCTGATTTTGGAGTGTTCCCCAAAGTCTCCCGACTTTGGAGTCCGGTAACAAAAAAGCCGCCCGTTGTGATTGGGCGGCTCTTGCTTCTTCCAGGTGTGCCTATTTCTTAGTCACGGTCCTGACCAGTCCAACCACAAGCGGTCTCTCCTTCGCAAGAAGGAGGACAATAATCAGGACGATGACAAGATCGAAAAAGATGTTCATGGCAGTTTCCTTTTGTAACAAAAAAGCCGCCCGGTTGGGCGGCTTATGCTCCGATATGCGGGTGTGCCTATTTCACTCTCACCGCTGCCGTCCCAACCGTAAACTGGTCCTTAAGAATAAGGACCGAAATAATAACGATAAGGACGAGGGTAAAAAGGGTCGTATTCATGGTTTTTTCAGGTTTCGCCCGATTATAGGCGCTTTCGGGAATAAGTCAAGGGCAAATTTCAAAACTGATGAATATTTACGCAATGTTTACTTAGCCGCCAAGACCTGCAAGGCCCGGGTCAGCACATTCACAGCCTTTTCACATTCTTCCAGCGAAATATGTTCGTCCGGGGTATGGTCGAGTGAAGAATCTCCGGGACCATACACCACGGCCGGACACCGCCAAACCGGCCCGACCACGTTCGAATCGGCGGTCCCCGTTTTGTAGACGAAGCGCGGCGTGCCGCCCGTCTGCCTGATCCCGTTCAAGAAAGCGCGTACCAACGAGGAGTTTTTCTCGCCCTCCCACGCCGGGACGGGGTAGCCGACCCGTTCCACCGTGATGTGACAGTCACCTCCAAGGTGACTGTCACTTGCAACATCAACCAATTTCTCATACCACGCTTCCGGCGTCACCTCCACCGGCAACCGGCAGCCGATGTTCAGCCGCGCCCACTGCTCGAAGCCGTCCTGCCCGGATTCCATCCCGCGCAGCGTCGGCAGGAGCCTGTCGAAAACGCGGGATTTCTCCGCATTGAACGTATCCGCATAGGCTTTGACCGCCAGCCAGGCCTCCACCGCCGCCTCGGCCGCGGTCTGCTCCCCGCTGGCTGTATGAGATTGTTCGCGGCGGAGGGTCACTTCCGCCCAGGCCGAGCCTTTGTAACCCAGCGCCACCCGGTCCCAGTTATTTGGCTCGCCGATGACCGCAAAATCGGGCCGGTACTGGTCTGCCACGAAGCGCGCCCCGTCCGACTCCCGTTCCTCCTCGACCGCCCCGATCACCACGAACTGCCAGCCGTCCGTTACGCCTGCCTGCGCTACCGCGTCCACGAAACAGGCCAGCGGACCCTTCGCATCAACGGAGCCGCGTCCGTACAAGATTTCATGGGGCGGGATGCCCTCCCGTCTTACAGGGATCTCCCCCGGCACGGTATCGATGTGCCCGAGCAGCACCACCTGCCGCGGCCCGCTCCCCATCACGCCCACGGCGTTGCCGCCCCCATCCACGAACGCCTCGCCGAATCCCAGCGCCCGCATCCGCTCGACCAGCCAGGCTACCGCCAAACGCTCGTCGCCCGAAGGGCTGTAATGCTCGACCAACCCAACAAGCGTAGAAAAATCCGTTTCAGCCATCAGTTTATCCGTATCCAAATCCGTTGCCAAAATCCGTTTCCATCTGTGAATCCGTGACAGAGTCCGTTTATCGCATCCGTTTATCCGATTCCCAATCCGCTGCCCAAATCCGCTGCCATCCGTGAATCCGTGACAAAGTCCGTTTATCGCGTCCGCTTATCCGATTCCCAATCCGCTGCCCAAAATCCGTTTCCATCCGCGAATCCGTGACAAAGTCCGTTTATCGCGTCCGTTTATCCGTTTCCCAATCCGCTGCCCAAATCCGCTGCCAGCACCTCCTCCAGCGCCTCCGCCACCCGGTCCATCTGCTCGTAGGAAATCACCAGCGGCGGCAGCAGTCGGATGACCGTCATCCCGGCATTCAACGCGATGACCCGCTTCTCTTGCAGCGCCTTCAAATACGGCGCGACCTTCTGCTTCAACTCGATCCCGACCATCAGTCCCATGCCGCGCACCTCACGGATCAGCGGAGAGTTGATCCGGCGCAATTTGTCCATCAGGTACGCGCCTTTGGCCGCGGCCTGTCCGGCCAGGTCTTCCTCCTCGATGGCCGCCAGCGCCGCCAGTCCGGCCGCGCACGAGAGCGGATTCCCGCCGAAGGTCGAGCCGTGCGCACCCGGCAACAGGTTTTGCACCTTTTCGCCGATCAGCACCGCCCCCATCGGCACGCCCCCCGCCAGCGACTTGGCGCAGCACAGCAAATCGGGCGTGATGCCGAAATGCTGCACCGCGAACATCTTCCCCGTCCGCCCGAACCCGGTCTGGATCTCGTCCACGATCAACAGCGCGCCCTTCTCGTCGCAGATGCGCCGCGCCGCCCGGAGGTACTCCGTCTCCGCCGGGTAGACCCCGCCCTCGCCCTGGACCACTTCCAAGATAACGGCAGCCGTCCCCTCGTCCACAGCCGCTTCGAGGGCCTCGACCTTGTTGTACGGCACGTGGCTGAATCCCGGCACGAGCGGCTCGAACCCGTCCCGGTATTTCTTGTTGAACGTCGCCGAGAGCGCCCCGAACGTCCGCCCGTGGAAGGCGCGCATCGCCGCGACGATGTTCGTCCTGCCTGTGGAAAGGCGCCCAAACTTGAGCGCGGCTTCCACCGCCTCCGCGCCTGAATTACAGAAAAAGACCCGCTCCAGCCCCGGCACGAGCGAGGCCATCTTTTGCATCAGCGCGGCCCGCTTGTCGTTGGGGAACGACTCGAACAGCGTGACCAGCGTGGCGGCCTGCTCGGCAATCGCCGCCGCGACCTTCGGGTGGGCGTGGCCCAGGTTCGCCACCCCATGCCCCGACGAGCAATCCAGGTACTCGTTGCCCTCCGCGTCGAACAGGCTGGCCCCCTGCCCGCGCACGATGGACAGTTGCTGCTTGGCGTACACGCCCGCGCCGTAGCGGGTTTCGATTTCGTAAAAATCACTCATAAAAACCTTTCGGTACACGGATTGGACGGATTTCACGGAGTTGCACGGATTTTTAAATTTTTCCGTGTGAATCCGCGCAATCTGTGCAATCCGTGTGCAGAAATTACTGAATCAATGTGCCGTTTCCCGCCAATGCATCGCTGATCGGCTTTTCGACGCGGCCATCCGCGATGATGACTTTGCCGACCCCGCCCCGGAGGGCTTCCTCCGCGCCCAGGACTTTTTTCTTCATCCGGCCCTGGGCCATATCGAGCGCGGCCGGGAGTTTGGCCTGCGGGAGGCTGCGAATGAGCGTCCCCTCGTCCGGGAATTTCTCCATCAGCCCCGGGACAGCCGTCAACAAAACCAGCGTTTCCGCCTTCAAAGCGGATGCGACCATGGCCGCGGCCCGGTCGGCGTCCACGTTGAGGGCCTCGCCCTTCCCGCTGACCGCCACCGGCGCGATCACAGGAAGATACCCCATTTCAAGAAGCACCAATAACAAATTACCATTTACCACCTCGATCTTCCCGGTGTAATCGTCCCGGATGATCTTGCGCTTGCCGTTCTCCACCGATTGGACCGCGTCCTTGCGCGCCGCGAGCATCAGCCGCCCGTCCATGCCGCTCAAGCCGAAGGCGTTGATGCCCAGCCCGTGCAGTTGCTCCACCAGCAGCGAGTTGACCTTCCCGTTGACCGCCATCAGGAACACTTCCAGCGTCTTGCGGTCGGTGTAGCGGGAGGTATATCCCGACGGCGAGGTGACGAATTTCGGCGGCGTTCCGAGAGCCTCGCCCAGCGCGTTCGCTTCGGCGGAGCCGCCATGCGCGAAGACCAGTTTTTGTCCCTGCACCAGCAGTTCGGCTGCGTCGGCGCAGATGGCAGAAAAATCCACGCCCTCGGTGCCGCCGAGTTTGATGACTGTGATTGATTGGCTCATGTTCTCTCCAGATGATTAGAGAATAGAGAGTAGAGAGTAGAGAATAGTGGCTTGGTTCTTACTACTCTCTTTTCTCTACTCTCCAATCTCTTATATCGGATGCAACCCCATAAACTCCAGCCCCGCCGTCTCATCCAGCCCCAGCATCAGGTTCATGCACTGGACCGCCGACCCCGCCGCGCCCTTCATCAAATTGTCTATGGCGCAAATGCTGACCACGTGCCCGCTGGATTCGTCGAATTCGAAGCCCAGGTCGGCGTAGTTCGACCCGGCCAGGACCTTCGGCTCCGGGACGCGGTAGACGCCGCGGCTTTCCTTGACCACCCGCACGAACGGATTCTCGCTGGCGGCGGCCCGATAGGCTTTCCACAAGTCTTTGTTCGCCGCCCCCGGCTTGGCCTGGGCGTGGACGGTCGCCAGCACGCCGCGAACGAGATCAACGGCGGTCATCGTCAACGAGACGCGGCCCAGGCCCATCTCCTGGATCACTTCGGCGGTATGGCGATGCCCAAAGGCCGAAAACGTGCGGATAACGGAAGCGCGTTCGGCGTGGTGCGATCCGACGTTGCCCTCGGCCCCGGATTCGGACGAACCCACTTTGATCTCGACAATGACCGGGGCAGAGGGTTCGATCAAATCCGCCTTGACCAGCGGCAGGAGCGCCAGGTTGGACGCGGTGGCGTTGCATCCCACCCCGCTGACGTAGTCCGCCGTTGCCAACTCGGCCCGGTGCAGTTCCGGCAGGCCGTAGACGAACCTGCCCAGCCAATCCGGGGCGGCGTGCTTCTCGCCGTACCACTTTTCGTAGAGCGCCGGGTCCCGCAAACGGAAATCCGCCGACAGGTCCACGATTTTGCCCGCCAGGGCGGCGTATTGCTCGATGTTATGCTGCGCCTGTCCGTGCGGCTGGGCCAGGAAGAGCGCATCCACCGGCTCGATCTGCGCCGGATCAACGAATTTGAGCTGGGTTTGTTTTCTCAGATTCGGATGCACCTGGTAAACGTACTCGCCCAGGTGCGAGCGCGACGTAACTTGCTGGACATCCACATTCGGGTGTGCCAGCAGCAATCGCAGCAACTCCCCGCCGCCATAGCCCGAACCACCGATGATGGATACAGATGTAGTCATAAAATAATCGCTCCTTTTGGGTAATTGGTGGTTGGTAATTTGCTCAAGCTGTCCAATTACCAATTACCACTTACTACTTACCGGCTTTAGCCACATTCACCACAAACTCCACGATCTCGTCCGCGATATCCACCCCGCTGACCGGCTGGGCCGAGTGGAACTCCATCGTGTGGTTGATCTCGTTGACCACCAGCCCCCTGTCGGGATGCTCGACCAGGTCCACCGCCAGCACGCCGCCGCCGACTGCCGCGGCCGCGCTCAGGCAGAGCAACTCGATCTCCGGCGTGATCGGGCAAAGTTCGCCCTCGCCGCCGCGGGCCGTGTTCGTGATCCAGTGCTCCGACTTGCGGTAAATGGCCGTCAACACCCGCTCGCCGACCACAATCGCCCGGATGTCGCGCCCCGGCTTTTTGATGTATTCCTGGATGTAAAAGACCGAGTGCTGCACCGAGCCGAGCGTGGACTTGTGCTCCAGCACCGCTTCGGCCGCGTCGCGGTCATTGACCTTGGCCAGCAGCCGTCCCCACGAGCCGACCACCGGCTTGAGCACCACCGGGTAGCCGAACGTCTCGATGGCGTCCAGCGCGGCTTCGGGCGAGAAGGCCACCTTGTTGTGCGGCTGGGGCACGCCCGCCCGCGCCAGCATCGCCGAGGTGGTCAGCTTGTCGCCGCACACCTCGGCCACCGCGGCCGTGTTCACGGTCGGCACGCCCCAGGCGTTCAACATCCGCAGGGCATACAGCCCGCTGTTGTAGCTGATCGAACGCTCCAGCACCGCGTCGAACTCGCGCCACGCGGCCGGGTCGTCCAGGTCGAAGTGGATGGCGCGGTCGTCCAGCCGGGCATAATCCAGGCCGCGCTTTTCCATCGCGGCGAATATCCATTTTTCTTCCACCCGCACGCGGGAGTAAAGCACGCCGATCTTGAGTCTTGGTTGCATAATCGCTCCGCTCCAGACAGTAGACGGTGGACCGTAGACCGTTTTCACCGTCCACCGTCTACCGTCCGCGGTCTATTCGCCCCAATCTTCCTCTTCCATCGGCGCCAGTTCCACCTCGGCCGGGTCGAGGGCGGTCACTTCCAGGTCCACGCCGCAATCGGGGCAGACGATGATTTCGTTCACTTCAACGCTTTCTTCCAGCGTGATTTCGGCAGCACATTCAGGGCAAGATACAGTAATCATGGTTTTTCTCCTTTTTTGTAGGACGAAATTAATTTCGTCTTACAGATTTCGATTTGGTTTTTGACGGATTGGGGACTGGTGCCCCCGACGGCATTTCTCTGCTCGACCGACTTCATCGGGTCGAAGACCTCTTCCACGTCCGCCTCGAACGGACCCAGGGCCTGCCACGCGTTTAACGGGAGTTGGTCCAGGCCCACGCCTTTCTCCGCCGCCAGCCTGACGGCTTTTCCCGCCACCCCGTGCGCCTCGCGGAACGGCATCCCCTTGCGGACGAGATAATCCGCCAGGTCGGTCGCCAGCATCGAGGCGTCAATCGCGGCCCGCATCCGCCCCTCGTGGACGGTCATCGTCGCCAGCGCGCCCGCCAGCACGGGCAAAATCGCCAGCAGGGCATCGGTGGCTTGGAAGACCGGGACCTTGTCCTCCTGCAAATCCTTGTCGTAGGTGGACGGCAATCCCTTGAGCGTGGCGAGCATCCCGGTCAGCAGGCCGATCAGCGTCCCGGCTTTGCCGCGCGCCAGCTCGAACAGGTCGGGGTTCTTCTTCTGCGGCATCAGGCTGGAGCCGGTCGAAAAAGCATCGGATAACTCGAAGAAACCGAACTCGGCTGTGGTGAACAGGATCACGGCTTCCGCCAGCTTGCTCAGGTGGACGCCGGTCATCGCCGCGCAGAAGAGATACTCGGCCGCGAAATCGCGAGCGGATACAGCGTCAATACTGTTGGGGGCGGGAGCGTCGAAGCCGAGGGACTGAGCCAACGCGTCCCGGTCCACCGGGAAGGCCGTCCCGGCCAGCGCGCCGCATCCCAGCGGCAGGACGGCCACCCGGTCGCGTAAATCGGCCAGCCGCTGACGGTCGCGGTCCAGCGCCCAGAAGTGGCTCAACAGCCAGTGTCCCAGCGTGACAGGTTGGGCGCGTTGCAGGTGGGTGTAACCCGGCATCAGGGTGACGACGTGTTTTTCGGCCAGCGCCACCAGCGTGGATTGCAAACCGGCGACGGCCACATCCAGTTGGGGCAGGGTGTCCAGCATCCAAAGCCTGAAATCCGTGGCCACCTGGTCGTTGCGGCTGCGCCCGGTGTGAAGCTTACCGGCCACCTCGCCCACCAGCTCGAAGAGCCGCCGCTCGACGGCGCTGTGGATGTCCTCGTCGCTCTCCCGAATCTCGAAACCACCCTCGGCCCACTCCTCGGCGACTCGCTGGAGCCCCTCATCGAGCGCCTCCCACTCCGCGTGGCTGATCAGCCCGGCATCGCGCAGGCCCTCGGCCCACGCCCGGCTGCCCGTGATGTCCGCCTGCCAGAGCCGCCGGTCAAAAGGGATCGAGCGGTTGAGTTGGTGCATCAACTCGTCGGTCTCGACATCGTAGCGTCCGCCCCAGAGTTTCACAAGTTCACTATCCTTGCACTTTGTAAGCGGTCAGAGCGCGAACTGGGCGCGGAGTTGCGCGACAGTACGACCGGAGGCGAATTGAGCCTGCAACCAGTGAAGCAGGTTGGAACGGTGCTGATCCTGGAGCGCGTGACGCACATCGCCACAGGTTAGTGGCGGGCCGTCGCGAGAGGCGCGCCCCTCTTCCAGGAAGCAGAGAAAGCAGGCTGTCAGAGTCCAAAAGCGCACGACGGCGGTGGCGGTCATGAGCTGATAGTGATCACTGCCGAGCAAGTCTTTCTGGTACTCGAAGCAGGGTTCCACCTCCCAGCGCACCGCAAGGATGTCAACGAAGGCTTGCACGTCCAGGTCCATGCGGGTGCCGCCCCAGAAGCGCGTGCTCTGGAGGGGAGCGTCCAGGCTGGGGCGGGTGATCAGCAGCAGTGTCGGCCCGAGTTTGCGAATCCAGGTTGCAACCAGGTGGGCATAGAGCGGGTGGCCGCCAGTGGGCGAGGGCCAGGTCACGGCGGACCAGTCATCGGCCGTGAGGCGCGCGGCAGAGGCCGAGAGCGAGAGCCATTCCCGCTGTCCGTCGCCGTTGATCAGGCGCATCTTCCGATTGCTCTTCAGCCCGCCACTCAGATCCCACCCCCAGCACTGACTGGCACGCCGGAGCTGCCGACGTGGGTGTGCGTGCCCGCCACCGGCTCGAAGTGCCCGATGGCCTCGACGGCCAAGGCCACTTTGCTCTGAAAGGGCGCGCCTTCGGCCTGACAGACCGAGCGCTGGCGGGAGAGGTGCGGTTCGATCGGGCAGCGCTGCCCCAGGAGCACAGACAAGCTTGTGAACAGACCATGACCGCTCACGACGCGTTGCTCGCTCTGGGAGGAGTGCCGACCGAGACCGCCCATCGTGCGTCCCTTGGGTTTGACAGGCACGGAGTCGTCGAAGATCAAGTCACCTGTCACTACGGTTGCCTTGGGACGACCGACCCGCTTGGGTTGCTCCGCCTTGAGACGCGCATGTTCAGCCGCGACCAGCGGCTCCAGCCAGTTCCGCAAGCGCCGCCTCCAGGTCTGTGCAACTTCCGCCGCCGACCAGGGCCACTTGTTCAGAAACCGCGACAGCCCCGAGAGGCTCGCCCGCTCGCCCACCACCCGCAGCAGGCCGGTCATGGGGCGCCGTTCTTCACACGCCACCAGCCTCAGCAGTACGATCACAAAGTAACTCCACTGGCGCTGGCTGAAACACGACCGAAAGGCTTCCAGATCTTCGCGCAGTTGGGCCGCCAGACATACAATTGGTTTGGGCATGGTTCTTCCTCCGGGACAGGGTTTTGAGCACACCGATTATCCCAGGTTGAACAATGCCTGCCTACTTCTGGTCCCTCAAAGTGCAAGGATAGTGCCAAGTAATGACTGCGGCAAAAAGGATTAGACGACGGGTTGAGTGCTACGATGGCAGTCGGAGCACTCCGCCCGGCGGCGGGAAGTGAGGATGCCAGGGACTGCTGGGGGATTGCGAGGGGACTACAGCGAATCGAGAAATCAGCGAATTGATCATAGGCAGATTCGTTCCTTTCCCAATTCCTTGTAGTCCCCGCCCGCAAACACCGAGGCAGGTGAAAGGTACCGGGGTGACGCCGGTGACGGCGGCGCCCGGTCCAGCGGCCGGCCCCGTTGTGAGAATCAGGGCTGGCCCACGGCGCCGGCATGGCCGGTCAGCAACTCGCGCTCGATTTCTTCGATCAGGAAGGACAGGTTGGGCCGGGTGAAGCTTAGTTCGGGAGCGGGAATGCGGTGATGCTTGATGTCCGGCGGCACATGCTTGTGGTGGGGATGCGTGGACGCCAGCGTCGGATCGTTGGGATGTGGCTGTGAGTCGTACCAGTACACTTTCTCGCTGCCGTTCCACACCTCATAACTGTAGCCTTCGATTACAACCGCTTCGTGTTCCCAGGTGAGGTATTCGTAGACTGTCAGACGAATTCCGGCTAGGAAGAGCAGCTCACCCATGACTTCGCCACGATACTTTCCACGCCGGATGAGGGTCAGGGTCGAACGCGCAAGCCGGGGAAACTGCCGGGAAAGTGAATAAATGAAACCCTCGTAGTCATACAGGGATCGGAAGGGATTCATACCGGGTGCTTTTCTCGATGATTTCAGAGAGTGAGAGGCTCCGAGAACGTAATGTCTCCATTGCAGCCCGGTATTGTTCACGCCGCCGTAGCCAAACCTTATAGGTGCTCGCCCACCGGGTCCAGTCCAATACCCAGGCATCATCGGCAGGCTCTTCACCGTTGACATAGGACTCATAGAAGGTTTCCGACAGCACGCCGTACTTGCGCTCGTACGTGGTCAGGTCTTCTTCGAGGGTGTGAATGTCCTGGAGAATCTCATCAAGTGTCATCGAAACGTCTCCTTCGGGCCTGATTATCACTACTTCTCCAGCTCGGATTGTAATTGTATCACCCTTCACCGTGGCAGCAAAGATCAAGGCGGCGCGGGGTGCTGCAAGCCTCCCCGCCGACCCCACGCAGCGCAGCGGAGTGATATCCAACGAACCGCTCCCGTCCGTCATGAGGCACACAGCGCCGCGGAGTGCCGCCGCAGAGACGCCACTCCGCTGAACGGCGCTGCGAGGCGGACGACGAACAGGGGCCACTGGGTGGTGGCGGGCAGGGGACTGCGGGGGATTACAGCGAATCGGGAAAGGAGCGAATCGGCCCTGGGATCTCTTCGTTGGTTTCTCAATTGGCTAGCGAATTGATCATAGGCAGCTTCGTTCCTTTCCCAATTCCTTGTAGTCCCCGCCCGCAAACACCGAGGCAGGTGAAAGGTACCGGGGTGACGCCGGTGACGGCGGCGCCCGGTCCAGCGGCCGGCCCCGTTGTGAGAATCAGGGCTGGCCCACGGCGCCGGCATGGCCGGTCAGCAACTCGCGCTCGATTTCTTCGATTGCAGTATTGAGAAGACGCGCCTGTTGTATCCGCCGGGTTACTTCCCATTCCGCTGGCGCAACCGTTGCGCCCTGGCACAGAGATCACGGAAATATTCCGTCTCGGTGATCTCGGCGACCTGGCGCGCCTTCTTCACCTCGTCGATCTCAATCTGCAGTTCCTGCACCTGCTGTCTCAGGCTCTGCTCACGGGCATAGACCTGGCGCGCCATATTCTGAAAGACGCGCGCCAGTTGCCCCAGCGCGTCACCTCGCGCCGCCACCGGGTTCAGACTGTCGCATTCGAAGGTTCCGGACTCGACAGCAGCCGCAGCCTGCATCACGCGATTCACCTGCTCAAGGTATTCCAGTTCGATGTCGCGCAGCCGCTTGTTCGCCAGCGAGGCGTTCAGCCGGGCGCGCAACAGCGCGGCGTCGAAGGGTTTGGGCAAATAATCGGTGGCACCCATTTCGATGCAGCGGAGGATGCTTTCCATCTCATCCAGCGCCGAAATGACAATCACCGGGATTTCGCGCTGCGCGCTGTCATGCTTCATCTGCTCCAGCACCTGGAAACCGTCCAACTCAGGCATCACCAGGTCCAACAACACGACGTCGAACGGCTGGCTGCCGAGCATCTCCAACGCCTGGCGTCCATTCTCCGCCATGGCGACGTCATAGCCCTGTTCTTGCAGGTTGGTCGAGAGCACGAGGCGGTTGAGCAGATCGTCGTCCACCACCAGGATGTTACCCGTGCTGGTCATGTCCCAACTCCTTTCGCAGCGCTTCGAGAGCCACTTTGGCTTGCTCGTACTCGGCCCGGATACGCGCCAGGAGTTCACCGGCTCCCTCGAGCGCGCCGTCCCGGGCGTTATATTCCAGTTCTCGCGCCAGCGTGGAGAGCGCCATTGCGCCGAAGGTGGCACTGGTGGATTTGAGGCTGTGCGCTGCCCGGCGCACGTCGGCCGGCTGCTCCTGCTCCCAGCCCCGCTGCGCGTCGGCGATCAGGCGGGGGGCGTCCTTGAAAAAGGTATCCAACAAGGCAGGCAGCATCGCATCTGCCTGTTTGCCCAACGTATTGCGCAACCGTTTGAGCGCCGCCAGATCGAGCACGGGTGGAGGGGTTGCACCCGGACGCCCTTTCTCCGCAGCCGTCGCCCCTGTATCCTGGGGTATCTCTACGCCGCGCGCAGTGGGCGCCTCCACTCCTCCCGCTCCCGGCGATAATCTCTCACCGGCTGTAGCGATTGCCCGCGCCTGGCATCTGTTCAGCGCCGCAACCAGCTCGGCAAACTGGATGGGCTTGGTAATAAAATCGTCCATCCCCGCCGCAAAACAGTCGTCGCGGTCTTCTTTCATGGCATTCGCCGTCATCGCCACGATACGGGGCCGCCTCTCGGCGCCAAATTCGCGCCCAACTGCTCGCGTCGCTTCCAATCCATCCATCTCCGGCATTTGCACGTCCATCAGAATCACATCGTAGGGCTGCCTGCGAAGCGATTGGAGCACCTCCAATCCATTCGCCGCCACATCCGCGCGGTAACCCAGTCGCTCGAGCACGAGTAGTGCCAGTTTTTGATTGATGGCGTTATCCTCTGCCAGCAAAATAGAGAGCGGATGCCGCTTGCCCATTTCCGCGTCGAAGCGGGGGTGGGCTGTCTCCTCAACCGATGTGACTGCTTCCTCGGTCCCAAAGATGCCGACCAGTACATTGTAGAGCTGCGAAGACTTGATCGGTTTCAGCAGATAGGCCGCCAGTTCGATTCCTTCCAAGGCGAACGTCTTCGCCTGCGCCTCTCGCTGCCCCAGCGAGCTCAACATCACGATCGGCAATTGGCTGGCTTCACGGACCCGGCGGATCTCTCTCGCGAGCATCATCCCATCCATATCGGGCATCTGCATATCGAGCAGCGCCAGGTCAAACGGGTCGCCGCGACAAACCCAGTCGAGCGCTTCGCGGGGTGAACCGGTGTCTCGAGGGCGCATGCCCCAGGCGGTCGTTCGCAGTGAGAGGATATGCCGGTTGGTTGCGTTATCATCGACGATGAGGACCCGCTTGCCTTCCAGCCGGGGCTGAACGCTTTGGAGGTGAGGGCGCGGTGCCAACGGCTGGGCAACTTCTGCCCGGATCGTAAAGTGGAACGTGCTCCCCTGGCCCGGTACGCCTGAGCTCTCGACCCACATCGTCCCGCCCATCAATTCGGCCAACCGCCTGCTGATGGCAAGGCCAAGCCCGGTCCCCCCAAAACGGCGCGTCGTCGAGGCGTCCACCTGGCTGAAGGACTGGAACAGGCGGCCCTGGCGATCCAACGGGATGCCGATGCCGGTATCGCGGACGGAGAAGAGAATAGTCATCAGTGATTGGTGATCGGCGGTCGGTTCACTGTTCACTGAACGCTGAACGCTGATCACTATTTCGCCTTGCTGGGTGAACTTGACCGCGTTGCCCAGCAGGTTGACGAGGACCTGGCGCAGGCGCGTCACATCGCCAACGATCGCGGCCGGCACGTCGCTCTCGATGGCACACCCCAGGTCCAGCCCCTTTTCCGCCGCCCGGCCTGCCAGCAGATCCACGGCGCTCTCCACACACTCGCGCAGGTCGAAGGGCTGGCTTTCCAGCTCCATACGCCCCGCTTCAATCTTCGAAAAGTCGAGGATGTCGTTGATGATGGTCAGCAACGCATCGCCGCTGATGCGGATCGTCTCGGCAAATTCGCGCTGCTCGGGCGTGAGCGGCGTATCGAGCAGCAAGCCGGTCATGCCGATGACAGCGTTCATGGGTGTGCGGATTTCGTGGCTCATCGTCGCGAGAAACGCGCTCTTGGCCTGCGTCGCCGCTTCGGCGGCTTCTTTCGCCTGGTGCAAGGCTTCTTCCATGTGCTTGCGCTCGGTGAGGTCGCGAATGACCTCGATCGCTCCGACGATACGGCCCCTGGAATCATGGAGGGCAGAGGCGGTTGCCATCAAGTAGACTCCGCCACCCTTGAGATGCGGCACATACGTTTCGCCGATCAGGACTGCGCCCTCCCTCCTGATCTGCGCATACTTCTGTTCCAGCTCTTGCTGGGGCACGGTGACCAAATCAATGACAATGGGCCTGCGCTCCCCATAGAAAGGCAGGGCATACTCGTAATTGCCCTTGCCCAGCATATCTTGAGCTTTCACCCCGGTCATTTCTTCAATCGCCTGGTTCCAGGCGATGACTCTTCCCTGCTGGTCGATCACCAACACCGAATCAGGCATAAAGTTGATAATATCGGCCAACTGCCGGTACGATTCCTGGAGCGCTTCACTTGCACGCTTGATCTCGGTGAGGTCGTGGTACAGAGCGATAAATCCCACCTCTTCTCCGGCGACGATGACGGGGAGGGCCCAGAACTCGACCTCCACCAGCGTTCCGTCACGACGCATGCGCCGGGTAATGGCGTGGATGCGACCCGCGCTCGCCAGTTGTCTGCTATAGCCCTCGGCAGCGGCTCGAATATCCGGGTCGTTGGCAATCAACTCATCGAGATTGCGACCGGTGGCTTCCGCGGCCGTATATCCGAACAACCTTTCCGCGGCCGGGTTCCACATGACCACGTTGACCGCCAGGTCTGTCGTCACAATCGCCCCAGGGCTGTTTTGTACAATTGCCTCGGAATATTGCTTCTCCTGCTCGATCTGGTGCATGGCCCGCGCCACGTCAGCCGTCCGCTGGGTGACGCGCTCTTCCAAAGACTGGTTCTGTTCCTGCAAAAGCGCTCGCGCCTGCTCCAAATCGCCCGCCGCCCGGTGAACAGACGTGAGGGTCTTTACCTGGAAGCGGTGATAGAGGCTCAACAGCGCCACCACTACCACCATAAGCACCGCCGTATAGGTCCCTTCCGAGACCCAGGCATACAAGGTCAGTGGATTGTCCTTCACTATGATCCAGACGGCGAGCACCCCCGACTGGGCCAGCACGGCAAAGAGGGCGATGGTCAAGAGGCTCACGATGGTCATCAGCAGGCCCGATCGGAGGCCAACCAGGATGATGGCGATGACCGGCAGCACCAGTAAGTATTGGCGCCCAACGCCGGCCAGGCCGCCCCGCCCGAGACTGATCACGCCGAGGGCATAGAACACCAGGAGCAGGCCCCAGGCGCGGATTCCCGCATCGAGCCGGCGCAGAACGGCCAGGGCGACCAGGGCGAGGTACAACCCCACCAGGACCAGCGCCGACCAGTCTTGTGGCGACCGAATGAAATCATTGACGACCAGGCCTACGGCCGGCAGGCCGGCCAGGCAACCAATCGCCAGCATCCAGTTGAGGATCTGGTTGCGCCAATTCCAAAGGGGGGCCTCGATCTCGTGGATGGCATCCTGGGGCTGGTATGCCGCACGAACGTGTTCGCCGCGAACGTACTCGCCCATCTTGTCTCCTTGGGACGAATTTGCACCACTATCCGCTCCGCGACAGCCGTTCCGCCACCTGCTTGAGAGCTGCCGTGATGGGATGATCCGGATAGCGTGTCACGAAGACGCCCGCGCTCGCCAATGCCATCATTTCATCGGAATGGGGCAGCACCGCCGCGACCTCCGCGTGGTATGCTTGTTCCACTCGCGCTCTGACCTCGTCGGTTGGAAACGCAGCGGGGACCTTGTTCACCACGAGCATCATGCAGGGCACACTCAGCTTACGCGCCACCTCGACGGTGACGCCTGTCCCCTGATAATCCTGCTGGTCGGGCCGCAGGATGATGAGCAGCACATCGGAAATCGCAATCGAGAGGAGCGTCTCCTCGTTCAAGCCGGGATGCGTGTCAATCATCAACACATCCAGCTCCAATGTCTGGATCAAGTCCCGAAAGCCGTCGTTGAGCAAGCCCACATCGTAGCCCTCGCGTAGGACCCGGGCAATCTCGCCCGCCTTGATGCTGGAAGGGACGAGGAAAACGCGTCCCTTGACGTCGTTGCCGAGGTTCGCGGTGACGTCGTGCGCGGTCTGCTGGATATCGCACTTGCCCCACAGATAGTCGTTCAGCGAGTGCCCCATCTTGTCCTCTTCCAGACCGAAGAGGATGTGAATGCCCGGCGAAGCAATATCCGCATCGACCACGCCGACGCGCTGCCCTCGGACGGCAAGGAGCGTGGCGACGTTCGCCGTCGTATTCGATTTCCCGGTGCCGCCGCGAAACGAGTGGACTGAAACAATTTTGGGCATGGTATGACCTCCTGAGATAAAGCTCTATTGCCGCCGTACCGCCAGCAGCGTGATATCGTCCGAAGGATCCACGCCACTGATGTACTCTTGCAAGCTTGCTTGAATGGAGTCGAGCAGCCCGGCGGCGGTTGAAACGGAGCGCGCCAGAAGCATGTACAGGCGTTCACGGCCAAAAAATACCCCGTTCGAATTCAGTGCCTCCGTCACGCCGTCGGTGAAGGCGACCAACGTGTCGCCCGGTTCGATGCGAACCGCCCGGATATCGAAATGCGCTCCTGGAAAGATGCCGACCAGGGAGCCGGTCGTGACGAGCCGTTCCTTTACGCCGGCCGAGTTGACCAGGACGGGGAATTCGTGCCCGCAGTTTGCGAACAGGAGCAAGCCGTTGGTTGGATCCAGGACTCCGAAAAAGAGCGTTGCAAACATGTTCGAACTGCCGTGCGTACGGGCGATGTAATCGTTGGTGAGCTCAATGGCGTTTTTCAATGCACTGCTGCCGGTGGATGGCAGCACCGGTCGCCCGCCGTTCACCAACTGTGCCAGCCCCTCTCCATTGAGATCGCCCATCCAACGCAAGGCATAATGCTGCTGGGCAAAGGCGCGGATGAGCGTGCGAAACAGCGCCATAAAGAGCGCCGCGCCCACGCCTTTATCGCACACGTCGCCGATTACCAGACCCAGCCGCCGATTCTGGACGAGTGGAAAGACGTCGTAGAAGTCCCCGGCGACCTGATGCGCCGGCTGAAAACGCGCGGCAATCTCCCAGCCGGGGAACTGGGGCAGTTCCTCCGGCAGGAAACTGGCCTGGATCTGGCGAGCGATTTCCAGCTCGCGCTCCAATGGGTTCATCATCTCAGTAGATCTCCGGCATCTCGATTGGCTCGGGCTGTGGTTTACAGACGCCGCAAAAGAGCGCATCGGATACGACGACCGCCTTGGGCGTGTTCGCCTCGCCGACGTAGATGGTGAGGATGGCAGGCATCTTTTTCATATGTTCTTTGCACAGGGCGCGCCCGCAGAAACTGCACACGCCGCGCGCCGGTTCGTCACAGTGAAAGCATTTCATCACCGCTCCTCCTCATTCTCAATCTTCTCAGCCAATGCTTGCCAAAGATTCGACGGCAGGGCGCGGCCGCGTTTGGGCGCCAGACGCACGCGGTACTGCGTCAGGCCGCGTATCTCGATTTCGCGCACGAATCCCTTGTCGCGCAGAGCGGCAAGAATGGTGCGCGTACGGGCCTCATCTTCACCGAGGAAGGCGGTCACATCTGCGAAGGTTACCTGTCCCCGTCGCATCATCCAGTTCAGCAGGCCGCTCAGCGGCTCGGAAAGCTCGAGCAGGTCGGACATCTTCAGCCCCTCCGATTGCTCGCGTGCCTCCAATTCTCCCTGCAAGCGATTGAACAATCCTTTCTCCAAGGTGCCCCTCCTTCGATTCCCAGTCGCCAGTGGTCAGTGAACAGTGAACGGTGCTCACTGTTCACTGTTCACTGACCACTGTTCACTGACCACTGTTCACTGCTCACCGTTCATCCTCTCACCCAGCGCACCCCACAAGTTCGATCCTGATGATCGTGGGCGCGTCTCCAACGTCTGCCCCAACCGCACCCACAGTGGCTCCGTCTCGGGCGGCAGGATCGAACGGACGCAGGCCATGCAGTAGACCCCGAGTCCACGCCGTACCGTGTCTATCTCGCGCCGCAAGACACTCACCTGCGCTTCCATCTCGGCGCGCAGTTTTGGATCGGGCGTTAGCTCCTGCACCTTGCGCTTTAATCCGAGCTGCGCTTGCAGACGCAAGAACGTTTCGACTCGCTTGCGCCTTTCTTCGCCAAAGTAAGCGCCCACCGGCGCCAGCAGCCGATCGAGGTCGTCCAGCTTTAGCACGACGGCAGACTCACCCGCCGACACGCCGACCTTGAGCCCCAGGGTCTCGCGCAGCCAGCGGCGCTCCTGGCGCAATCCCCAGAAGATGAACGCGGCGATCAGCACCACGCCGCCCAGGCCGATGGCGACAGCCAGCACCGGTGTAAGCACGCCCGCATTACGGTTGACGACATTGTTAAAGGTGATATGCAAGCTCATCGCCGCTGCCCAGCCCAGCAGCAGCGCGCCAAATCGGCTCGCGCCGCGCCCAAAGCGCAGGCGGCCGAGCGATACGCCCACCAGCGCACTGGCGCTGCCATGCATCAAAGCGGTCGAAAAGGCGCGGCTCGATGCAACCGCCAGTCCCACCTCGTTCCCCGTGCGGCTCAGGGAGAGCAAATTCTCCAATACTGCGAACCCGGTCCCGGCCGCAAAGCCGTAGATTGCGCCGTCCACAAAGTAAGTGAAATCCGCGCGACGAACGTAGTAGACCAGGATCAGCGACTTGAGGGCTTCTTCGATGACCGGCGCGACGAGCAGCACGAGCAGCACAAAACCTACGCGACCCAGCGCGAGCGTGTTGGCCAGAAAGGCGAGCCAGAACGCGGTGATGCCCCAGCCCAGGCAAACCAGCACACCCTGGAAGCTGCCCGAGGCGTACAAGTCCAGCCAGCGCACCAGGGCAAGAAAGGCGAGCGGCACAGCGACCGCCACCAGTGTCCCGAGGATCATGGGCTGACCATCCTGCGCGCCCGGTCGGCAAGGTTGCCGGCCAGCAGCAGACCCCGGATGCCCAGCCCCAGGACGAGCGGCGCGCCCACCAGGATCATCAGCCCGCCGGCGAGCACGGTCGAGAGCGGATCGCGGCCGCTGGCGAGCTCACCCAGCATGGCCATGACGCGACTCTGCCACATATACACGGCAAAGACGACGATGAGCCCGGTGGAGACCGCGCTGAGCAGGCCAAAGGAGGCCAGGATTTTCTCCTCCCGGTTGAACGGGCTGCGTGCTTTGAGCTTGTCCACTACGCTTTCCTTCAGGAACGCCAGCGCTTTCTTGCGCAGCATCGGGATCTCCAAAAGGTCCATCAAGACAAAATAGCCATCGCATTCCAACAACGGCAGCAGGTTCATAAAGGCGCCGAAATAGCAGACGAAGGCGACCTGGAAGAGGACCGGATTCAAAGAAAAAGCAGAGTAAAGCGCGATAGACAGCGCCATGAGGTTTCCGAACAGGATCGTGGCCAGGGGCCCGGCAAAGGAAACCACGATGCGCGCCCGCTTGGGAGCCATCCAGGTGTCGGTGGCATCCACGAACGGGGCCAGTCCGCCAAAATAGAGCAGAATACCGGCTTTGGGGACGTGGCGCCCGTAATTCTTGATGGCCAGGGCGTGGCCGCACTCATGAAAGAATATCATCACATAGTTGGCCAGCATCAACACGAGGAGCCCCAGTCCATACGAGCCGGCGCTGCTGAACAGGGGATAAGCGCCGCCCAGCAGCAGCCAGAGGAAGAGGGCCAGCCCGGCCGGCGTCAGCACGGCATAGAGGAATCTGGCGGGCCGGGTGAAAAAGAGCCAGCCGGCACGTTTGAACAGCGCGTCGAAGAAAGCATCGGCGTTTTTTAGCGAGAATTCCTTTTGGGTGGCGGTTTCCGCAAAACGCTGGAGGCGATACGCCAGGCGGCGGGCATTGAAGTGAGCCGTCGCCGCGCCGAAAACATCAAGCAGTTTTTCCTCCAGGAGACAACTCGCCTTGAGCTGCGCCAGGAGCCGCATCAGCCGCTCAAAGGGGAAGGCGCCGTATTTGGTAAAGTACGCGACGGCCAGGTCGCGGATCGAGTGCTCGCCATCCATCTGCTCCCACAGGAAGTAGTCGCGCGCATCCAACTTCAGATAGGAGTTGGGAACGGGACTCTTAAGCACATAGGTTCCCTCCCCCTGAGAAGAAGGTTGAAACGCCACCTCCACCCCGGCGATGCGGCGGGGTTTCTTTTGCGAAAAATCCAGCCGGCCCTTAAGACTCTGCCAGAGATCCACGGTGATTGGCCGGTCCTGACCAACCGCCTGCTCCAGGCTCGTCCAAAGCCCCCGATCACTTTCTCCTCGCTGGTCTTGGTCTCGCAACGGCGTGATCAATCTCTCACCTCCTTCGGCGATCAAATACCGGTGGTCGCCATGAAGGGCTGGAGGAGGCACGCCCTCCCCCAGCCCCGCCGCTGGGATGTTCCTAATAGAGGTACTTCGCCAGCCGCTCGCCCAGGCCTTCGGACACGGCAGCCAGGTCAGCTTCTTTGAGCCCGGTCAGTTGCTCCTCGCTCAGCTGATAGCCTGCCTCCGCCGTCGCCCTGGCCGGGTCCGCGATCAAGCTGTTGCGGAACTCCGCGTCAGCCAGCGCACGTCCCAGCAATTCGTACATCTCTTTCTGCGTTGCCATTTTGCTTACCTCCTTTCTTTAGGATTTGAAATGCTTTAGCTTGAGTGGGCTGGTGTGGCCCCACTCAAGGAGAATCACTTGCCCTTGTGTACGACGATACTTCCACCGCCGATCTCCTGATCGACGCCGTTGTCGTAAACGTCATGCTCCGCACCGAATTCATCTTCCCACCAAATGCGGATGCCGAAGGTGTCCGGTGAGCCATCGCCGGCCCACAGCATGAATTTGTAGGCGTTGCCGTTGGGATCCAGGCCACCGTTGACCGTGCCACTGCCCTTGAACTGGGCATTGGTCCCACCCTGGTTGACCACCAGCCACTCGTAGGTCTCCGAGTGGAAGTTCAACCCGCCGGCCTGGAACTGGAACTCGGTGTTGCCGCTGGGCACGCTGGCGCCCTTCTTGTACTTGGAGACGAAGCCGAAGGTGGCCTTGCCGGTCGCGCCTTCACAGATGCTGCCGAGAGGGCAGGCGCCCTCTGGCGAGTCGATCCAGCCGCCGCCGGTGACGTAGCCGCCGTTCGGGTCGTAGACCACCATCATGGCCGTGGCGGTGGCGGACAGGCCGTCGGGGCTGGTGACCGTCAGGCTGACCTCGAAGACGCCCGCTGTGCTGCCCGCAGTAAAGGTGGGGCCGGAGCCTGAACCGCTCACTGTGCCTCCCGTGGCGGACCACTCGAAGGTGAGCGGGTAGCCGCCCGGGTCGTTGGACCCTGAGCCATCCAGCGGGGTGGTATTGCCCACCGCCACCAGGTACGGCCCGCCGGCATCCGCCGTCAGGGTGACGTTGCGCGGGGTGATGGTGAAGTCCGCGGTGTTGTAGGTGATGTCGTAGTTGCTCAACACCTCCGCCGGGCTGAGCGCGGCGCTGATGGTGTAGACGCCAACGCCCTCGCCCGCCATGCGGCTGTAGCTCGCTGTAACGTTATCGCCCTCCAGGAAACCTTCCAGTATTCCGGTGAGGATCGGGTCGTCAGCGCCGTAGGTCTTGCTGGCCGCGTCTGGCGTCACGGACGCTGCCTTCTTGGCGATGGCAAAGGTCTGCGACACGGGTAGCGCGGCGTTATAGTTTTCGTTGCCACCTTGGGTCGCCGTGACGGTGCAGCTTCCCGCGCCGGCGATGTGTACCGTATTCCCTGAGATCGTGCAGGCATCGCCCGCGCCCACACTAAAGCTGACCGGCAGGCCCGGGCTGGCCGTCGCGCTGACCGTGAAATCGGCGTCGCCATACGTCTTGTCAGCCAGCGCGCCGAACGTGATCGTCTGGTTTGCCTTGGCGATGATCAGTGTGCCGGTCCCGTTATCCGCCTGGTAGTTCGGGTTGTCCAGCGTCGCCACCACGGCATAGCTCCCGGCGTTCACCGGCTGAGTGGCCGACCCGTCGTAGGTAATCGACACGCCGGTCAGGCCATCCGGGCTCGTGGTGACGGTCGCCGACTTGGCCGTGCCGTCATAGACCTGGTCAAGGTCCGACAGCATCAGCGTCGCCGCCGCCTTGGCGATGGCAAAGCTCTGGGACACCGGCTCGGCGGGATTGTAGCTGTCATTGCCCTCCTGCGAGGCGGTGACCGAGCAGCTCCCCGCGCTAGTGATAGTCACGGTGTTGCCGGAGACAGTGCAGTTCCCGCTGGCGCTGAAGCTGACCGGCAAACCGGAGCTGGCCGAGGCGCTCACCTCGAAATCGGGGGCGCCATACGTGTTGTCGAGGATGTCCGCGAACGTGATGGTCTGATCCAGCTTGCTGACGATGGTCAGGTCTGCGCCAACGTAGGTCAGCGCGTAGTTGCTGTCGAGCGAGAGCGTCCCCTGCAAGATGGGATACGTGCCCGGGGTTTCACCCACCTGCCGCGTCAGCTCACCGGTAAAGCCATCGCTCCCTACCAGCGAGCCGCTGGTAATCTGGTACGTCAGCGCGGGGTCTGGTTGGCCAACGTTCTTGGTCTGTGGATCCGCCATCACTGTCACTGGCCGCAGGTCCACCGTGAGCGCAACCGGGCCGGACGTGCTGCCGGCAAAGCTGCCGTCTCCCGCATACCCCGCCGAGAGGGTGTGTGCGCCCGCGCCCAGGCTCGAAACGCTGAGCGTGGCTATGCCGCCCAGGTTCAGCGCCGCGCTGCCCAGGCTGGTCGCGCCATCGAAGAACACCACGCTCCCGCTCGGTGCCACCGGACCCGGTCCCGGCACCGGATGCACCCTCGCCTCAAGGGTCGCCACGTCCCCATAGGTCGGGGGGCTGGGTGGCACGATGAGCACTGTGTCGGTATCCGCCCGCACGACGGTGAGCGTGCCGTTGACGAAGGTGAACTCATAGTTCGACGAGTCCAGGTTGCCCCGCTCCACCACGATCGGATACGTCCCTACCGGGCTGTAGTCGTAGGCCTCGGTGCTCACCAACGGCGTTCCTGACAGGACGCTCTGATCCTCACCCAACACAAAGCCGCTGTAGCTGACCGTCAGCGCGGGCACATCCGCCCCGTACGACTTGGTCTTGTCGTCGGCTGTCACCGTGAGCAGCGCCTTGTTCACCCAGAACGAGACGTTGCTCCAGGCGCCGTTATAGTTGTCGTCGCCGTTGTACAGCGCCCGCACGTCATGATTCCCCGCGCTCAGGCCGGCGATGGTCAGCGTCGCCACGCCGTTCACCAGCGGGGCGCTGCCCAGCTCCGTACCGGCATCGTCAACGCTGACGCTCCCCGTCGGCACGCCGGCCTCCGGGTACGCTGGCACCACGGCGGCCGTGATGGTTACCTCTTGACCATAGGTCTTGGTTTCCGGCGTGACACCCGTGATGAGCACGGTGCTATCCGCCTTGTCGACGGTGAGCGTGCCGTCCATGAAGGCCAGCTCATAGTAGCCCGGCGCGCTGAGCGTCCCGGCCATCACCGTGATCGGATAGGTGCCGGGGAGGCTATTGGCCGTGGCTGTGGTGCTCAGGTCGGGTGCGCCGGTCAGGACACTCTCGTCGTCGCCCGCTACAAAGCCGCTGTAAGTCACCGTCAGATTGGGCAGCGGCGCGCCGTACACCTTGCTCTTGTCGTCGGCCCACACCGCCAGCAGCGCCTTGTACACTGTCAGCGTCGCCGAGCCGCTGCTATCGGTAAACAGGCTGCCGTCGCTGTCGAAGGCGGCGGTGATGGGATGGTCGCCGAGAAATTGCGCCGGCAGGCTGAGGCTGGCCACGCCGTCCACCAGCGTGACGCTGCCCAGGCTCGTTCCGTCGATGCCAAAGCTCACACTCCCCGTGGGCGTGCCTGAGCCGGCGGCTGGCTGCACCGTCGCCGTGAGCGTGATCGCATCACCGTAGAACAGGGCGGGCGGCGCCCAATCGACTGTCGTCGTCGTGGCCCGCGGGCCGGTGGCCAGCGCCCAGTATTGGTAGGTTGCCCCGCCAGCCGTGGCCTCCACCCAGTTGGCGTCGGTATCGCCGCCCGTGCGCCCCGCGAGGACCCAGCCCGTGCCGTCACTGGTCCAGACCTGGAGCTGGCTCTCGTCGTTACCGGCCAGCTCGCCGTCCAGGTAGTGCAGGCGCACCGTGGCATTAAAGGCGCCCGAGGAAACCACCGTGTAGTTGCGGGCGGCCGCGCCCACCAGCCCGGACGGCGCGGATTTCGCCAGAGTCACAAAAAAGCTCGCGGGCGGGGTCCCTTCGAAGGCGACGCTCACGTTGGGGTTGCCGAAGGCATAGGCCTGGCCGGCAACCAGCCCCGTGGTGCGGCCCACCCGGCCGACAACGTCCGCCGTGCCGCTGGAGATACTGCCCGGCGCCAGCGCCAGGTATGTGGAACTGGGCACGATCAGGTTGCCGCCCAGATCCAGCTCGTTGCGCACGGTCAGGATCTGGTTTTGGCCGAGGCCCAGGGTGAGTCCCGCGGGGTTGGCGAGGTCCAGGGTGGACAGGCTCACGTCGCCGCTGCTGACCGAGAACGTCTGCTGTCCGCCCGTGCCGGCGAAGCGCAGCGTGGATCCCGTGGTAGCGACAAAGGCGCCCTGGTCGGTCAGATCCCCCAGGATCTGGAACTCGCTGGTAGAAGCCAGGGTTAGCTTGCTCCCGGAGGCGATGCGCACGTCCTCGAGGGTGCACAAGCCACATGAGATCCACACATCCGCGCCATCAAAGATGACGGTGCCCCCGTTGGCGTCGAGACCGGGGATTGCCAGGAGGGTCCCCGTCACGGTCATCTCCGGGGGCGCCACCACCCGGCTCACATCGTCGCTCCCCGTGTAGGCTTCAAGGTCATGGAAAACGATCGGCGCCGAGCCGGAGATGGTCACATCCTGGCCCAGGGGGTTGGGCGAAAAGTCGACCCGGCTGGTGCCGGCGTTGAGCGCGCCGTCCACGGTCAGGCTGCCGCGGATGCGGACGTGGCCGGTCAAATCGGCCGTGGCCCCGGGCTGGATGACCAGGTTGCCGACCACCACCCATTGGCTGCCGCTGCGCAGGGTGGTCGTACCGTCGAGGGTCAGCGTGCCATAGCCGTTGACAAAGCCGAACGGTCCGGTCACGTCGCCATCGGTGAGGTCGCCGCCCAGGGTGATATCCGCAAAGCGCCCGGCGAACTGGCCGGCGCCGGTGTCCAGGCTGCCGCCGATGTGCACCGTGGCCTGCTCAGCCAGAATCACGCCGCCCGAGGAACCGATGGTCAGGTTCCCGCCCACCGTCAGGTGGCCGGTGGGGACGTTGAAGGCCGCCCCCGCGCCGTCCACGCTCAGGTCCCCGCTGATGGTGTTGTTGCCGGTGGAGGCGGTGAAGATGCTGTCGCCCGCCAGGCTCACGTTTCCGTTGACCGCCAGGACGCCGGTGGCCACGTCGAGCCCCACTCCTGAGGTCAGGCTCAGGTTGCCGTTCAGCGTCACGTCGCCGTCGGTGCTCACCGTGTAGCTGCCCACCAGGTCGAACGGCCCGGTATACGTCCCCGCGTAGACGCGCATCGTCCCGCCGGCGGCCAGGTAAGGCTGGGCGGCCTGGATGGTGCGGAAGCGGGGCGGCGATTCCGCCGGGTAGTCGTTATCATAGCTATCGTCCACCAGCACCGTCGCCACCCCCGGGAAGATGTCGACGCTCGCCGTCGCCGTGTTGTTCCCCGCGGTGGTGTCATAGTCCGAGACGAGGGTGGCGGTGTGCGTCACCTGGGTGGCGTCGGTCGTGGAATCGATATTTACCACCAGCACGGTCGACAACGGCTCGTCGTTTTCCGGGGTGCTGACCGGTATGGTAGCGGTGGTGCAGGTCACCGTGCCCGTCGCGCCGGCCTCGGGCGTGGCGCAGGTGAAGCCTGCCGGCGCCTGGAGCGACTTGAAGCGCGCTGGCGCATCGATCACGGAC
>DIDQ01000147.1:5778-18267 GCA_002418215.1 Anaerolineales bacterium UBA5796 | reverse complement strand
GGCGCGGCCATCGGCGTGACGGACCGGGAGATGGCCCGGGCCGAGGCCCTGCTCGAAGCCGGGGCCGACGTGCTGGTGCTAGACATCGCCCACGGCCACGCCGACCATTGTATCAACATGGTCGGCAGCCTGCGCCGGCACTTCCCGCAGGCCCAGATCATCGCCGGGAACGTGGCCTCGGTGGACGGGGCGCGGGAGCTGGCCGAGGCCGGGGCAGACGCCATTAAAGTGGGGATCGGCCCCGGGTCCATTTGCACGACCCGCATCGTGACCGGCTTCGGCGTCCCGCAGTTGACAGCCATCATGGACAGCGTCGAGGGCGTGCGCTTGTCGGGCCGCGACATCCCGATCATTGCCGACGGCGGGGTCAAAGTCGCCGGGGACATGGTCAAGGCGCTGGCCGCCGGGGCCGAGACAGTGATGATCGGCGGCCTGTTTGCCGGGACGGAGGAGTCGCCGGGGTCGCCGGTGATCCGGGACGGGCAGAAGTTCAAGGTGGTGCGCGGCATGGCCTCCCTGGCAGCGACGATGGGCCGCCGCGAGGCCGAGCGGATCGAGGACGAGAGCGCCGAAGACTCTGAAGATTGGGACAAGGTGGTGCCCGAAGGCGTGGAGGCGGTCGTGCCGTACCGGGGCTACGTGAGCGAAGTGCTGTACCAGTTGGTCGGCGGCCTGCGCTCCGGGTTGAGTTACGGCGGGGCGCACGACATCAAGGAATTGCAGGAAAACGCCGAGTTCATCGAGATCACCCCGGCCGGCGTGCGCGAAAGTGGTTCGCATGACGTGAGGAAGATTTAGAAACTACGCCTGGCTTTTCAGCCCCTGGCGCAACCCGGCGCGGACGGCAACGGCGATCCCGATCAGGATCAAGACCATCCCGGCCCCGGCGTAGAGCCACTTGGTCATGGTGAAAACGGCGGCGGTCCAGGCCAACCCTGCGGGCGTGGACGGGTAAAGACTCAACATAGCGACGATGCAGGCGTTTTCGAGCAGGTCGAAAGCCAGCGCCCCAAACGGGACGACGTTCAGGCGCTGGAGGCGGCTTTTGGGGTCGAGGCCGCGCCGGAAGAGCCAGGTGATGAGCAGGCTGAAGAACAGGGTGTAGACGATGGGGTAGATGATGTCGAGGGTCAGTTCGCCGGTGCGGTAGGCGGCCCGCCCCTGGTCGCCGTAAGAGGCGATCATCGAATAAGCCTTGTCGGGGGTGTAGAAGAACATCAAGTCGAGCGGCCCGGCTGTAGGGTTGGCAGCCTGCATCCGTTTTTGCAAGCCGGGCATGATGAGGCCGATGAACAGCCCATCGAGCAGGAACAGGACGAGCATAAGCCAGCCTTTGGCGTATTTGTGGAGCGTTTCCGAGAGACGGGTGAGCATGGTTCCTCCGGGGGTAAGTCGAAATTAATTTCGACTTACAAAAGTGAATTGCCAGTCTTCCCACTTTTCCACCAGCCCCGCCTTGACGGGATTATCGGCGATATACCAGACAATGCGCTCGAATTCCTTTTGATCCCGCACAACGTGGTCGTAACTTTCATGGTGCCAGAATGCGCCGCTTCGACCCAGCGCTTGGTTGCAATAACGCGCCGTGCGGCCTTTCAATAGTTTGAGCGTGTCTGCCAGTGGGTAGGGAGCCGTTACACCATCATGGATGGGCTTGAAAGTGTGTTCACCTGTATCAACGAGCAGGTGGCAGTGGTTGGACATGATGCAATAAGCCTCCAATCTGTACCGCTTGCTGTCTAGCCTGTGGATCTCTTCCGTAACGACGCGGGCCACCCGTTCATCAGCCAACCATCGCGGACTCTCTTCCTCACACCGGTCGAGCCAGGAGTCGAAATAGCCGAAGTATTTTTTATCCAGCTTGTAGAGTTCGTCACGTTGTTGTGCGCCGCTGTATCTGGCTCGGATAATCTGCCTGTCGCGTTCATGCCGTCCTTCCAATTCCTGAATGACGTGAATGGGTAGGGAGTCTGCCAGCCGGAAGGTGATAAAGAATACCTGCCCTTCGGGGTGCCAGTGAGGAAGTTTGCGCCGGTAAAAATCGTTCATTGTGCCTCCTGCCTGCGCGTAAGTCGAACGTAAGTCGAAATTAATTTCGACTTACATTCATTATCTGATGAAAGCTCCGGCTTTCCCTTCCAGCGCGTCCATGATCCGTTGCTCGTGGTTGAGCAGCAGGTCCATACTGGTGATGTCTTCGAGGGTGAAGTAGTCAATCCCGCTGGTCTCGTTGCTCAGGCCCATCTCGCCGCCGGTAACCTCGACTTCGAAACTGAGCGCCACGATCTGGGCTTTCGTCCCGTCGGGATACACAACCAGTTTGTGCGGATCGCTGTACACGCCCACCAGCCGGGCCACGCGGGACCTCAGGCCAGTCTCCTCGAACACCTCACGCGTGCAGGCCTCCTCGACCGATTCCCCCGGGTCCACTGCGCCGCCGGGCAGGCACCACAGGCCGTTGTCGAGGCGGCGGGTGAGCAGCACCTTTTGGCGGCCCTCATCGAAGATGACCGCCGAACATCCCAGGCGGATGCGCCCCTCCCGCCCGATCCGCTCGCCGGTGTGGATGGTGGTCTTGTTTGGCATGGGTCCCTCCGTGGATGAGCGCGTCGCACCAGACTTCTGGGCAAATGCCCGTTAAGCGGGCAGGTTCAGGCCTGGAAAAGCCCCGTTTGGTGAGGTGCGACGCACTCTCGGTGTAAAAGAAAAAGTCGGGCTGTAAGCCCGACCTACGAAACTCTGCTCCTCCCCCAAATGCCTGCTGAAGTTGCAGGCATTTGGGGGAGGCCGGGTGGGGGCAGGTCGCGCTTGCAGCGTGACGCCCATTTTACCCTGCTTTGTGGGGCGGGATTAATCCCGCCCTACGCTATCCCACAAACCTGGGATCTTTTTCGTCCCACACGAACGTACCGGTCCGCAGGTCGCGCAGGGCTTCCTGGATTTCCTCCATGTTGTTCATGACGAACGGCCCGTAAGGGGCGATGGGTTCCCCGAACGGCGCGCCGGCCATCAGCATGAAACGCACCGGCGACTCCGCAGCGGCCCGGACCTTTACCTGCCCGCCCTCCCCGAACTCCACCAACCTGACGGCGGATACCGGCTCGTCGTCAGGGCCGAAGAGTCCAGCGCCCTCGAAGACGTAGGCGATGGCGGTGTGTCCGCTTGGGATGGGGTAACTGAATTCGACGCCGGGATCAAGCCCAACGTCCAGGTAGACCGGCTCGGCGGCAATTTCAGTGACGGGGCCGCGCGTGCCGTCCAGTTCCCCGGCCACGATGCGGACCACCATCCCGTCCTTCTCCACTGCCGGGATGGTCGCGGCGCTGACTTCCTGGTAGCGCGGGCGGGACCATTTCAGGCGGGAGGGCAGGTTGACCCACAGTTGGAAGCCGTAAATCGTCCCTTCGGGGCCGCGCCGGGGCATTTCCTCGTGCAGGATGCCGCCGCCGGCCGTCATCCACTGCACGTCGCCCGCGCCGATCAGCCCCTGGTTGCCCAGGCTGTCGCGGTGGTTGACCGAGCCTTCGAGCATGTAGGTGACGGTTTCGATGCCCCGGTGCGGGTGCATCGGGAAGCCGCGGATCGGCCCCTCGG
The DNA here is from genome assembly GCA_002418215.1 of Anaerolineales bacterium UBA5796. Classification (GTDB taxonomy): domain Bacteria; phylum Chloroflexota; class Anaerolineae; order Anaerolineales; family Villigracilaceae; genus UBA5796. The sequence goes on along the minus strand of DIDQ01000147.1, from coordinate 14,673 downwards.
TGGGGTCGTTGAAGGCGAAGTGGTCGAAGAGCAGGAAGGGGTCGAACAGGTTGGAGGTGCGCGGGGCGATGGAGCGGCGCAGAAGCACGCCCGCGCCTTCGAGGACGAACTGGGGTTCGATGATCTGTTTGATCGGGCGGATGGGGGTCATAAGGATCGGTACTCCTAAAATTAGTATCTGGACTCCGGTGTCTCCCAAAGCCGGGAGACTTTGGAGTCCGGGAACTCGGATCAGCCGGGTGCCAGCGTCGCTTGATGATGAAAATAAGTCCAACGTCGGGAGACGTTGGACTCCGAAAACTGTTCGGCCATCCCTGTATTGGATGCGTTTGGCCGGGATTATCTTACCGCTGCCCTGGCGGCTTCGATGGCGGCTTTGATCTGGGGCAGGTGGGTGTTGATGTGGATATCCGGTTGGAGGATGAACTGCCCGACCCGGTAGAAGCTGCCTTTGTTGGCGACGAATTCGGCAGGGAGTTTCTCGACGAAGAGGAGCAATTCATCCACCGTGCGGCGGTATTCGCCGAGCATGGCCTCGACGGTGGGGTAGGTCTCGGCGGTGGCTTCCACCTGGCTGTCGAGGTTGTCGCCGAAGCCGTCCGAGACGCGCTCTTCGCCGTTGACCAGTTCGGCGAGGTAGAGCAGTTCGAAGCGCTGCTGGTGCATGATGTGGGCCACCACTTCGAGGGCGCTCCATTCGCCCGGCTCGGGGCGGGCGCTGGCCGCCTCGTCGCTGATGCCCTCGAAGCAGCCTTCGAGGGCGGGCAGGGCGTCGTCGAATTTCCGGCGGCCCTGGCGGGCGAGTTCGGCCGCGTCGAAGGGCACTTCGAGCATCGGGCGGCGGGTCAGTTCCATGGTGATGGTCTTCTTCTCCGGGCCGCGGTAGAAGACCACTTCCACCGGGTCGCCGCCCTTCTTCCCGGCCAGACCCTGGATGAAGGTGCTGAAATCGTTGGTGATGGTCACGCCGTTCAGGCCGACGATCAGGTCGTCCTTTTGCAGCCCGGCCCGCTGGGCGCCCATCCCGTCCACCACGCCGTCAAGACGGACGCCTTCGGTCACGGGGACGCCGAGGCGGGTGGCCTGGTCGGGGGTGAAATCTCCGGGGACGAACCCGACCATCGGGCGGTTGGCAATCCGCAGGTCAATGCCGCTTTCGAGCACGGATTTGAGATTCTCGAGGCTGGACTCCCATTCGTCCTTGAACCCGGCGGCCATCTCCTCCCAGGCCGGATCATCCGGGATGAAGTGTTCGAGCGTGACCCGGGTGCTGCCGCCGTTCTCGACAAAAGTAACCTGCACCTCGGTTGGGGCGGGGTCTGCGCTCGAATACCAGCGGAATTTGAGCGATCTGTCCTTGTCCACTTCGAGGTAGTGGCCGCTGGAATAGAAATCGCCCCGCCACCACAGGTACATGCGGCCACGCGGGTGCGCTTCGACGGTCGCCGCGTCGCACAGCCATTCGCGCAGGGAGGTGGCATTGGTAAAGGCGCGGTAGGCCATTGCGGCCGGGACGTTGACTTCGGTACTCGACATTACGGATTTCATCTTTTCTCCTTGGTTGGTGCTGAATACTGACCCGGTAAATTCAGGCTCCACCCGAAAATTCCTGGAGTGCGGACTTCAGTCCGCAAAGGCATCAGTCCGCAAAGACTTCGGCCCGCAAAGACTCAGTCCTGGAAAACCGGCGGGCTGAAGCTCGAACTCCCGTTTCGGATGGGCTTTAAGTGATTCCCATTATAGGGATATGGGAGGCGAAGACAACCACCTCCAGTGGGGTTTCGAGCGGTAGCGGAGTTGCGCTTCTCAAATCTTCGAGTCGATGTGGATGGGCACGTCAATGATGACGATGTCCTTGTAGTTGCGTAATTGATCCCGCAGGCGGCGGGCGGTCTGGTTGTGCAGGAAGCGGCCGATGGTGTAGGTGGGGATGAAGGCCGGGATGACGACTGTGGTGATCTGGTCGGGGAATTCGATGTTGTTGACCTGCTCGATGTACTCGACCACCGGGGTCAGCACGTCGCGGTAGTCGTAGTCAATCGTGATCAGCTTGACCCGCCGGGTGATCTTCGAGAAGCGCTTCCACCTTCTCAGCAGGCGCTCTTTCACTTCGGGTGAGGTGGTGACGCAGATGACACGCACGTCTTTGGCGAAGCGCCGGGCGTAGGTGATGGCCCGCAAGCTGCCGCGATGCACGTCGGCGACGGGGACGATGACCACGTTGGCGATGGCCGAGAGGTCCTTCGGTTCCAGGCCTTTGGTGCTGAGGGCCACCGAGACGCGGTGGTAATGCTGGTTGATCGAGTGGAACATCAGGATTAGCAGCGGTATGATGAGGATGACGATCCAGGCCCCATCGTGGAATTTCGTGACCGCCAGGACGATAAAGACCAGGAAGGTGACGGTTGCCCCGACCGCGTTCATGGCCTGCTTCCACCGGACGCCGCGCTCGTAATGGATCTCGGTCACGAGCGTCCTCAGGGTCTGTCCCGGTTTCAGGTGGGCGATCCGCCCCATCAGGCGGAACATGCCGCTCTGCGAAATGCTGAAGCTGAGCATCACGCCCAGGGCGTAGAGCGGCAGCATGGCGATTTCGTCGGCCTGGAAGATGATAACGATTACCGATGAAATCAATGCCAGGACGAAAATGCCGTAACTGAAAACCAGCCGGTCGCCCCGGGTCTGCATCCAGCGCGGCATGAAGTTGTCGCGGGCAAGGAAGAAGCTGAGACGCGGGAAATCCTGGTAGGCGGTGTTGGCCGCCAGGAACAGGATGGTGGCGGTGAAGATTTGCACCCAGTAGTAGAGGAAATTCCTGCCGACGATGGCGCGGGTCATCTGCGACAGGACGCTTTCGGCCTCATTGGGGATCAGGGACATGTGGGTGGACAGGTAGGTGATCCCGACGAAGAGCGACATAGCCATGCTGCCCATGACCACCATCGTGATGGCGGCGTTTTTGGCTTCAGGCGGTTTGAAAGCCTGCACCCCGTTGCTGATGGCCTCGATCCCGGTCAGGGCGGTGCAGCCGCCGGCGAAGGCGCGCAGGAGTACCCAGATGAAAAGGAATCCCTCGGCGGGATTTGTGGCAGGGAGGTGCTGCTCGAGGACGGGCAAAGGCGCGGCCCCAAACAGCCCGGCATTGCGGACCAGCCCGGCGGCAATCGTGACCAGCACCCCGCCCGCAAAGGCGTAGGTCGGAACCGCAAAGATGGCCCCGCTTTCGCGTACGCCGCGCAGGTTGACCCAGGTGATGAAGAAAATGGCGAAGATCGCCAGTTCGATCCGGTAGGGGAAGACTTCGGGGAAGGCCGACGTGACCGCCCGCACCCCCGCCGAAACCGAGACCGAGACGGTCAGGATGTAATCGGTGAGCAGGGCCGCCGCCGCGATCAGCGAGGGGAACTTCCCCAGGTTGTCCTTGGCGACGGTGTAGGCCCCGCCCCCGTCGGGGTAGTGCAGGATGGTCTGGATGTAGCTGAAGATAACCATCAGCACCAGCCCGGCCACCGCCAGCCCCAGCGGGAGGGTGAGGTGTAACGCCTGGCTGCCCAGCACGATGAGCACGCTCATAATGGCTTCGGTGGCGTAGGCGTTGCTGCTGATCGGGTCCGAGGCGAAGACGGCCAGGGCGCGCACCTTGTCCAGCCGCTCGTGGACGTCCATGCTGGTGGGGAAGGGTTTCCCGATCAGGAATTCCTTGATGTTGGCGAGCACGGTGTTCTTTTGCATTGGTAGTTTTGCCTTTCATGGGAGCGATGGTAAAAATATACCACAACGGAGTTTTCCCCTTGTTCCATACCGGTGATTGCTCGAATCACTATCAGTGATTAAGCCAAAGGCTACCAATGATTGAACCGATCTGACAGGGAGTTTTTAGGTCAAGCAGGAACTGGCTCGCTCTCGGCGCTTTCCGGCGGCGCGCCGACAAAATCCGGGATTTCGTCTTCCACCAGGCGGATGCGCGGGTTGGCGTACCCGACCAGATTGGCGGCGACGATGAATAACCCCATAATAACGAAGATCAGCCCGATGCCGCGGCCGGGGCCAACGCCGATCATCGGCCCAAATACGGGAGCCAGCGCCCCGCCCTCCCGCATGAGCGGCTCGAAAACGAAATCGGCCAGCGGGCCGGCAGTCACCAGCGCAATCGGGTCCATAGCCGAAGCCACCACCGAGCGGATCGAGAAGACCCGTCCCTGTAGGTCGGGCGGGATCTTGGCCTGCCAGATGGCCTGGCTGGACCCGCTGGCGATGGGCAGCAGGATGAAGAACGCGGCTTGCATAGCCCCGATGAGCCAGGGGTTCGCGCTGACACCCATCAGGCTGATCACGAAGCCGAAGGCAATCATGCTGCCGATCAGGCTGCGCATCTTGCGTTTTGCGCCGCCCCAGGCGCTCATCAATGCGCTGCCGATCAACAAGCCGATCCCCCCGGCGGACGAAATAGCTCCCAGCACATCTGGCGTAGTAAACGACAGGATCATCGGCGTGAGCAGCGCATTGTAAAAACTCAGGCCGATGTTGATGAACGCGAAAAGGATCAACATGCCCAAGAGTCCGGTCCGCGCTCGCAGGTAGCCCCAGCCGAAGAAGGCTTCCTTGAGCAGCGAGCCGCGGCTGGATTTTCCCGCTTCCGAGACCGGCGGCCTGGGGATGCGCACGATGAACAGGGTCAGCATGGCGACCAGGTAGGTGGCGATGTCAATCAGCAAAATACCTTCGAGTTTGATGGTCACGATCAATACCCCGGCCAGCAGGGGAGTGACAACTTGGGTGATCGCGCCGATCATTTGCATCAACCCGGAGGCGCGGCCGTAATGTTGTTTCGGGACGATCAGGGTAATGGCCGCCATGTAGGCCGGGTTCTGGAAGGTGCTCAACGTGGAACTGATCGCGGCGATGACGTAAATGAACCCGACAGATAAGTTATCGGTCAGCAGCAGGGCCAGGATGCTGACCGTCACCAGCCCGTTGCCGGTATCGCTCAAGATCATGACCGTGCGCCGGTCCCAACGGTCCACCAGCGCTCCGGCAAATGGCGCGGCCAGGATGGCCGGTAATGTACCGGAGAGCAAGACCAGACCGAACTGGGTGGCTGAACCGGTCAGTTGGAAGATGTAAACGCCCAGGGCAAAACCGGTCAGACCTGAACCGAGCACCGAGACCAGTTGACCGGCCCAGATGGTGAAGAATGTGCGCATGTTCGTTGGAGGGTTGTAATCGCTCATGGCATCTCCTGAATGGGCTGATTACTTTGGTTTCGCCCAACGGCTACTCTTCTTTTTTCTCCCCGGCGATCTTCTGGCGCACCAGCTCATTCAGGGCGCGCCGATCGAGGAAGGGCGCCAGCTCGGAAAGCCATTCCTCGCCGAGCGAGCCTTCCATCATACGCCCTAACAGGCTGCCAATCTCCTCTTTGGATGCAAACGGGAACAGTTCTTCCACCTCGCCTGGATTGTCCACCGCGGCGATCCGGCTCTCGATCAGTTCATCAACCGTTGCCTTGTCGAGATAAGGCGCTAATTCAACCAGTTGGTCGAATTCCAGCTTTCCGTCCTTGTAGTGCGCCACCAACCGGCTCAACGTATTCTTGCTCAGGTGCGGCGCGAGGAATTCTAGCACCTCGTAACCCAGCGGACCCTGGCCGAGTTGATCCACCAACCGGTCGAGCGTCTCCGTTCCCAGGCGCGGCGCGATGTATTCGAGCGCCTCGTAACCCAGCGAACCCTGGCCGATCTGATCTACGATCCTGTCAAGCGTCTCACGCCGCAGGAACGGCGCCAGTTCTTCCAGGTATCCGGCGCTCAGCGACCCTTCGATCACCTGGTTGGCGAAGCGGTCCAGGTCTTCGCTTTTTAGATGTGGGGCAATAGCCCCCACCGTTTCTTCGCTCAACATGCCGCGGCTGGCGCGCTCAACCAGCATCCGCAGCGTATCGGAATCGAGGAACGGAGCCAGTGCTTCAAGGTGTTCCTCCTTGAACGGAAAATTTTGCAGGTTCATAACTACTCCTTTCATAAGACTGGGTTGGGCCAGGGGGGCCAGGTCAATGAGGGCTTCCACTTGCTCAGGCAGCGCCTTGATCAGCCGGGAGCTTTCTTCAACTTTTCCCGCCGCCAGGTGGTTCACCACTTCCCGGTAAGGCTGAGCGCCGGCCGGAGAGGTTGGCTCGCCGTTGAGCAGGTCGTCCACCTTGGCGTCGAACAACCGGGCGATTTTGGCCAGGATGGCCAGGTCGGGGAAGGTTACGCCCGATTCCCAGCGGGAAACCGCCTGGTGGGTAACGTTCACCTGTTCGGCCAACTGCGACTGGGTCCAATCACGCTGCTTCCTGAGGTCTGAAATGATTGCGCCTGTTCTGCGCGGATTGATCATGGCATTACCTTCTTTCTTCTGCTACGGGCAAACCTGCCCTGCTCCAGCGGCGATTGGCTGGTTGACAAAACGGTCAGGAGGGAGATTTTTGGTTGCGTCTGTGGAACAACTGTATCATGCCAGCGCCGGGAAAGCAATCAACCGCAGGTTGAATGGCAATGCGCGGGGATTCAACGGACGGTTGAGCCGATCGCGTCCGGTTGGCGCTGAAAAAGGATGGCGGCGCAATCAACCATTTCCGCCCGATCTCTGGCCGAGCCGGGCTGTTTTCGTTTGCGGCTCCGGGTTCAGGGGCAAACCTGCCGGTACGCATCCAATTCCCGGTTCTTCAGGATGGCGCTGAACTTCAGCGCGGCGGCCTGGGGACAGAAATCGTCCAGGGTGATGCCGGTATCGGTGTACTCGATGGCGAAGACCGGCTTCCCGACGTTGACGAACGGCGACACCATCCCGCACCAGCCCTGGTCGAAGCAGTCCTCGGTCAGCGCCCAGTCGAAGTAAGCCAGCAGTCCGCCCACCTGTCCGGGGTCGTTCTTCAGGCCCACCGCCAGGCCGCGGGCGTGGGCCTCCTTCGCCAGCCAGCGGTTGAACTTCAACTGGTGCTGGGCGGTCAGGGGGAAGCCGGTGGCATTGGTGTAGCCGTCCAGGTTGTCCGGGTCAACCCCGTCGAATCCCTTTTGGGCGCATAGGTCCAGGCGGGCGCGCAGGATCGGGGCCAGCAAGTCTATCCGGCGGATGTCGAGCCATTTCTCGCCCGGCCAGCCGTCGTAGTCGTTGCCGAGCACTTCGGACGGGAACTGGTCCGCGTCCGGTCTCCAGTCCTCCCAGCTCCCGGCGCTGATGTAGCAGATCACTTTTTTGCCCTGACTGTGGAGACTCGCCACCCTGGCCGCGCCGGTATCGAACAGGTCCAGGTCGAAGATGGCGGCGTTCACCCCCGTCTCAACCGGACCCGTGAACTGGACCTGCCACGAAGCGCCGACCGGCGGCTGCCAGGACTGGGCCGAGACCGCCCCGGAGTTGGGGTTCTGGATCAACGACGAGACATCCACGGCCTCGAAGTTCGAGCCTTTCAACACGTCCAGCAGGTGGAGCATGTCGTTGTCCCAGCGCGGGTCGGGCGCGCCGGAGACATACCAGGGCGAGCCGTTATCGGCCAGGATGATGCCGTATTTCTTCATCGCCCGCAGGATGACCTGCATCTTGGGCGGGAAGCCGGAAATATTGTAAGAAGCTTTCAGCCGGAAGTGCGCTCCCATGGGTGGGGTGTTGGTCAGCGCGCCGGGCGAGCCGCTCGTCAGGTGGCGGGCCGGCCAAATGTAACTGTTCGTAGAGGGCGCGGTAAAGCGGATGGCGTGCTTGATCTCCCCGGCCAGCACTTCCTCGTAGCGCACCAGCCCCGGCAGGATCGGCAGCCCGGCCGCGTCAGCCGAGGTCCAGCCGGCGGGGCGCAGGGCGTTCGAGTACAGGTCCCAGACCGCCCCGGAACCTGCCCGCCATTTCCCGGCGACTTTGCGGGCGTCGTAAAGTTCGTAGAGTTTGCAGTTGTCCTTGTCCACGATCAGGATGTGGTGGTCGCTGCCCCACTCGATCTTGGGCGAAGCCGGGATGGGATACGGCCCCTTGTCCGACTCATCCGCGTAATCGAACGTGACGTTGACTTTGGCCTGCGAGCCGGGGACGAGGTTGTACGGGATGCCGATCGACCCCCCGTCCCACGCGCCAGACCCAAAGTCCATGTGGAAGCCGGTGGCCGCGCCGATGCTGTTGACCCAGGCGGTGGATTTGGCGTGGATGGGCAGGCTGTCCACCGGCGTATTCCAGATGTTGTTGATCGGGTAGACCGGGCAGCCTGAAATCGTGGGGCCGGTCCCGACCGGGGGCGGGGGCGTCTCGTACCCGACGCGGATCACCTCGAAGTCAATTTTGGCGTTACCGCCGGCGTTGTTCGATTGGAGTTTCAGCCGGATCTCCCGCGTGCTGGCATTAATGAAGCGTTTCGGGGTGGTTGCCGAAAAAACCAGCAGGCTCCAGGTGTTAGCGGCGGCTTTGGCGTTGTTCCCGATCACGACCCATTTGGAGGCGCTCCAGTCGTACAAGGCCCAGGTCCAGGTCTGGGCGGCTTTGGCCGGGCCTTTGTAGTTGACGGTCAGTTTCAGGCTGGTGAGGTTGCTGTACGGGACGGAGGCCGGGAGCTTGAACTTGTGGAGGCCGCGATAGATGCTGGCCGGGGTGGTGAAGGCAACGTATTTGGCCGGGTCGTCCTGCGTCCCGGACTGGTCGCGGAGGCGCATGGCGGTGTAGCTCGTGCCGTTGTCGCCGCCTTTGTAGGTGACATAAGAGACGGGTTTCAAGCCGGTCGTGGCCGCCGAAACGTCCGCCGCGGGGACGATGAGCGCCCCCAGCAGGACGGCGACCAGAACCAATCGTGTTGTCAACGTCATATTCATCGGCCCTCCAATTCGGTAAAGACTTCCGAAGTCACTTGGAAATGAAGGCTCTCCCGTTTTTGACGGG
>DIDQ01000147.1:0-5640 GCA_002418215.1 Anaerolineales bacterium UBA5796 | reverse complement strand
TCGTGTTCAGGCTCTTTCCCGTTTGTTACGGGAGAGCTGAAATGAAAAAGTCGCCCTCATTTTAGAGGGCAACTTCGTGGAATTCAAGGCGTCGCAGGTACTGTCCGGTTTCCAGAATTGAAAGGCTTTGCTCCGGGTTTCACACCATCGTGACGCAGTTGCCCCCGGCCTGCTTGCTGCGGTACATCAATTTGTCGACGCGCTCGATCAGGGTTTCCGGCGTATCTTCCAGGCGGATCTGGGTGGCCCCGATGGACACGGTCAGCCTGACCTGCTCGTCCCCGAAGGGCAACTGTGCGTTTTCGACCAGGACGCGCAACTTGTGAGCCGTGGCGGCCAGCCCAGGCTCATCTATCCCGAACAGGATCGCCAGGAACTCGTCCCCGCCCCAGCGGCCAAAGGCGTCGGTCTCGCGCAGGTTATATTTCATCGTGCTGGAAACGATCCGCAAGGCCACATCGCCGACCTTGTGGCCGTGCTTGTCGTTTATCGGTTTGAAGCGGTCGGTGTCTATGAAGAGCAGGCCGCTTTGCATTTTGTGATGGTGGAACTCGTGCAACGCGGACGACAACTTGATCTCAAGGTAGCGCCGGTTCCCGATTTCGGTCAGCGGATCGCGCAGGGTTTCCTTCTCCAACTCGATAATTCGCTGTTGGGCCGCAATCCTCGAAGAGTTTTCGTTGAAAGTTTCCACCGCGCCGATGATCTTCCCGTCTTCATCGTAGAGCGGAGCCGTCCGCACCGATACGGGGATTCGGAACCCGTCGGCATGGCGCAGGAAGACATCCGCCTGGCGCGGTTTGCCGTCGCGCATCGTCCACAGCAGGGGGCAGCCGGTCGTGCAAAGCTGGGTCCCATTTTCGGTGATGTGGTTGAGGATGTTCTGGAAACAGTAACTGCCGACGACCTTTTCGGGCGGGTATCCGCTGATCCGCTCGGAACCATGGTTCCAGAAGGTGATCCTGCGTTCCGTGTCTACGAAATACACCCCGTCGTGCAAGTTTTCCAGGATATTTCGATAAAGTTTATCTGAGAGTTCCATAGTCATCTTGATCTACCTATAAAAATGCCGGGGTTGGGTCAATGGCGGCCCAGCAGCGGCTGTTCCTGGTTCCTGAGCCACTGGCGCAGGTCTTCGCCGTGTTCGGCGGTTTCGTGATAAATAAAAATGCTGATCATGCGCGTGATGGTGCCCTCCCCACCCCAGGGATAGACGAGCGGCATCCTGAACTTGTCTTCCGGCACGGAGCGCAGGGTCTCGATCAGGGTTTGGCGGGTGCGTTCCCATTCGAGGAAGGTGGCTTCGTAGTCAATCGCTTCGCGGGTCGAGACGGTCTCGGCGTTGTACACGTCAATGCCGCGGGCGGCGGGCGTCAGGGCCTCGTTGCCGCCCAGGTGGGCGCGGATCGTGGCGATGACCGCATCGTCCCAGCCGGTCATGTGGGCCAGGAGTTCCTTGATCGTCCAGCCGGGATAGATCTCCTTCCGGTGGTCAATCTCCGGGAGCATGGCCCGGATGCCGGCCCGGGCGTCTTCAAGTTTTTGAATGAGAGATTCGATTTCGTCCATTTACGTCGCTCCAATTCAGCCATATACTCAAAAATAGCGATGTCACTGCGAACGAGCGGTCTTTGCGAGTGAAGCAGTCTCCCAAAGGTCAGTTTTGCCCATTTAGCGGGAGATTGCCTGTCCTGGCGTCAGGCCAGGGCTTCGGCAACAACCGCCTCGCAATGACAACCTGAATAGTTACGAATTTATAACATGGGCGAGGGATGGATTACAAGTGTAGGAAATCACCTGCATGGGGTTACGAATCAGACCTCGACCTGGATGGCGCTGCCGCTTTCGTAGCGCCTCAGGCCCCGGTAAAAGACCAGCAGCGCCAGGCCGAAGAGGACGGCGGTGCCCAGGGCAAGCTGACCGAGGGCCTGCCAGGTGAAGGCCCGCACCACCTCGACCGGGACCGCCCCGATCAGCGCGGCCGGGATGAGGGTGAACAGCACCAGCTTGGCCGGGTTGTCGAACAGGCTGATCGGGTAGAGGGCGAAGGTGATGACCGCGTTCCAGGCGACCATCGAGAACCCGCTGGCGTTGCCCAACCAGAAGGTCAGGCTGTGGACGATGGTCATGAACGAGACGAAGACGACCGCAGCCAGGATCACGCTGACGAAGAAGCGCCCCAGGCCGCCCCAGGTGAAGTGGCCGGAGATGGCGAAGCTGATGATCCCGTAGGTGAAATCGCCCAACCCGCTGGGGATGGAGCGGCTGGCCAGCACGTGCAGTAGCACCGGCCGGGGCAGCGACAGGTAATAGTCCAGGCGGCCGTTGGCGATGATCTCGCTCAGGCTGGCGATATTGCCGAAGAGCATCACGCCCAGCCCGAAGGCGCTGGCCGCCACCCCGAACAGCACGAACATATCCGAAAGCTGCCAGCCGCGGATGTTCTCGAACCGGTCGAAGAAGATGACCCAGAACACGAAGTAGAAGGCGTTGTTGAGCATCATCATCACCACCTGGGTGACGAACGGCCCGCGGAATTCCATCGAGGAGAGCAGGTTGGCCTTCCAGACGGCGGCCAGGAACTTGAGTTCGCGCATCGCGCTTCAGCCTCCATTGATCGCCAGCCGCTGGACGCTGCGCTGGTAGACAAAATACAGGATGAGGGCCAGTACGGCCAGCCATCCCGCCTGGATGCCCAGCAGCGCGGCGAACCGCGCCGGGTCCGGTTGGACGAAGAGCCGCGCCGGGCCGTAGACGATGTAGGCGAACGGCAGGGCGTTGGCAAAGGTCCGCAGCCAGGCCGGGAACAGGTCGAGGGGGATGAACAGTCCGCCCATCACCTGGACGAATTTCTGGTAGATCCATTCGAAGGGGGCTACTTCCTCGGTGACGAAAGCCAGCAGGCCGATCATGGCGTTGAAGCAGAAGTGGATGCTCCAGGCCAGGAGAACGACCGGGAGCGCCATCAGCCAACCGGTCCAGGGGGGAGGCGGCCCGGCGATGGCCCAGACAGTGAGCGTCCCGAATCCGGCCAGCATCAGGGCACGGACGAGGCTGTCCCCGATCCCCGCGCTGAAGTGGTAGAGCAAAAAGTTGAAGGGTTTGTTGAGCAGGTAGGCAATCGAGCCGTCTTTGACGGCGGCCGAGATGGCGTTGGCCAGGCGCGGCTTGCCCAATTCGATCACCTCGGCCAGCATGAAGTACCACATGATGCTGTTGAGCGGGAGGCCGATGCTGGTCTCCACGTCGGTGACGGCGTAGGTGACGCGCCACAGCGATGAGAAGATCCACATGAAGATTACGATGGCAAGGCTGCGCCAGAACATCTCGCCGGGGTAGGCCAGGTTGTTCAGCAATTGGGTCTTGAAGATGGACCAGTACTTTTTCATGGCAGGGTTAAACCAATTAACCGCAAAGTTAAACCAATTAAGATCGAAATTAAACCAATTAACTTTGGTTTTAATTGGTTTAACTTTCAGGTTAAACCAATTAAAACTTGGGTCAAACCGATTAAAGTAACTGATGTTACGCAGCAATATCCATTTGCGCTCCAGGGAGACACTTACCGCACGCCCCGCCCGACGATAAAACCGTCGGGCTACCCTTACGAAGCCGCCTGTGGTGGCTAAGCCTGCTTCGCAGGCTTCGGATGAATAGCACGGGGGCTTGTCCCCGTGCTCAGGCGGCGTTCATCGCTAATTGCCCGGCGGAACGGGATCGGGGTTGGCCGGTTCGGTCTTGATCTCGGCGATCATGGTGATGCGGCGTTTGTTGACCACGAAGATATTGGCCGCGATCTCGAGGCGGGGGTTGAACATGTAGGTGGCCCGGCAATTGGTGATGGGGATGAAATCCTCCGAGCGCTCGATCAGCACCCGGGCCACGTCGAACTTGCCGGTCAGGTGGATCACGCCGCGGATCTCGAAAGCGGGCAGGTTGAGCGCCACCTGGTAAAGCTGGCGGGTGGCCCGGCGGTAGAGGCTCTTGTGGGTCAGGTCGGCCTGGACGGGCCGGGCAAACAGGATTTGGGATTTGTCCACGCTGGCTTCGACGATCCTGGCTTTGGCCGCGTTACCGGCGTTGAAAAGGCGGATCATGTAGGCGTCGCTCAGCAGCAGGCTGGATTGCTTCTGGTTGTTCATCACGTCGCTGAGGCGTTCGCCGCCGGTTTCGACGAAGCCGCGGATGGCGTGGTCGGCTGTAAAAAGTTCTATTTCCAGGGCGGTCATGGCGTCATCTCCTTTTCGCCGACTTGCGCTTCGGCTGTTTCATAGATACTGGCGATCACTTCTTCGAGCGGCGGGTCTGAGATCGTGATGTCCATCACCGAGCCTTTTTCGGTCAGGCGCGGCAGGACCGCGTCGGTGGGAGTCTGGCGGGTGTCGAAACTCAGCTTCACCCCGTAGCGCCCGGTTTTGAGGGTCTGCATCCCTTCGACGATGAAATCCTTGCTCACTTCCCCGGCGTAACGCACCTCGACCAGCTTCCGGGTCAGAAAGTTGCGTTTCAGGTTCGAGACTTTGTCCTGGTAGACGATCTGGCCGTGGTTGACGATGATGACCCGCTTGCACAGGGCTTCCAGGTCCCCGGCGTCGTGGGAGGTGAGCAGCACGCCCACGCCCTCCTCCCGGCTCATGGCGCGGATCGCATCCCGGATGTGCTGCTTGGCGACCACGTCCAGGCCGATGGAGGGTTCGTCGAGCAGGAGCAGTTTGGGTTTATGCAGCAGCGAGGCGGCCACTTCGCAGCGCATCCGCTGGCCGAGCGAGAGCTTGCGCACAGGCGTTTCGAGCAGGTCGCCGATCTCGAAGGCCTCGGCCAGGAACCCGATCCGGCGTTCGACCTCCCGGTCGTCCAGTTCGTAGATTTTGCCGAACAGCGAAAACGTGTCAATTGCGGGCAGGTGGTACCACAGCTGCGGGCGCTGCCCGAAGACCGTGCCGATGGAGTAGGCTAGTTTCCGGCGGTCCTTCCACGGGACCAGGCCGAGGACGCTGGCCTCGCCTCCAGACGGGAACAGGATACCGGTCAGGATTTTGATCGTGGTGGACTTCCCGGCCCCGTTCGGGCCGATGAACCCGAGCAGTTCCCCCGCTTCCATCTGGAACGTCAGGCCGCGTACCGCTTCGACGGTCTGGTACTCCGGCCTGACCATAGACCGGAGCGAGCCGCGCAGTCCGGCGGCCTTGCGTTTGCTCTGGAAGGTCTTTTGCAGGTTCGTTACCGTGATGGCATGCATGGCCTAATTTTACATCATGCGGAGTCCAAAATCTCCAGATTTTGGCCGAAGTCGGGAGACTTCGGACTCCGCTGGTTTCGAGTGATTGAATTTTTTTAGACTTGTGCCGTAACGCGGAATTTATTCCGCAACCAATTTCCGAAAAACGGGGGCTTTTCCCTTAGTCTATTAGGGGAGAACGCCTCTAGCCTCATTCCCTGTAAAACTTAAAATCAGGTTAACGGTTCTCATGGACTTTTAAGGTCTGTTCAACCGTGTTCGTGAGCAGAGCGGACGCCTGAAGCAGCTTTGTTCACGTGCTCCCCCTCATTCCGAATCTCAAGGAGAATGCAATGACTAAAAAGACGATCTTGCTCGTTGCCGGCGCGTTGCTGCTCGCGCTTGCGCTGGCATCGTGTGCG
>DIDQ01000145.1:54800-55169 GCA_002418215.1 Anaerolineales bacterium UBA5796 | reverse complement strand
CAGGGCGGCCGCGTCGCCCACGCCGCCGGGACAGCTCCCGGTCAGGTCGAAGGTCGCGGCCAGGGCGGGGGTGACGGGCGTGAGGGCCAGGAGAAGCAGGGTCAGGATAAGGGATAAGGGCAGGGCTTTGGCAAGAATCTGTTTGGCGTTCATCGGCGTTCCTCTCTGGATTTGGTCGAACCGGGGTCGTTTGCTGTGGATTATTTTACTTTCCAACCGGGTTATGTCAAGTAATTCGAACAGGCGCGCAGCAGCGGTCACTTTTGATTTTCCGCATTGCAAACTTGATTATCCCACGCGGAAACCATTGCTCCCCGCATTGGAAAACTGAATTCCGTAAATCGCAGGTAACTGCTGAGCCGTCTGGCC
>DIDQ01000145.1:36219-54756 GCA_002418215.1 Anaerolineales bacterium UBA5796 | reverse complement strand
GCCTCAGTTCATGGAAGTCGGCCTTTGGCCGACTTTTCAGCAGCCCGAAGGGCTTTTTCGTACTGAGGCAGGGCTTGTGCGAAGCCCCCTGTAAGGGCAGCCCGCCGAGTCAGGCGAAAAACCTGCAAGCCTGTGCAGTTACAATCGCAGATTATCTGGAGTGCAGACTTTAGGATGCGTAAATTATACCCAGGGCGGTTGAAAATTGCGCTTTTTTACGAGATGGAATGCGCAATTTTCAACCGTGGGTATTCTATTAACTTCCCTCATGTCATTACGAGGGCCGGTGGTCGAGTAGCGCTCTTTGCGTATCGAGACCAGGCCCGAAGTAATCTCCACTTTGTAGAGAAATCCGTCGTCAATGGGAGATTGCTTCGGGCGGAAGACCACCGCCCTCGCAATGACATCCGCCTTCCTGAATAAAAGTCGTGATTTACTGGAATTCGCAAGGCGCAAAATATGACAAAGACGCCGCACGGGTTGGGTGCGGCGTCTTGCGATCAGGTTGGCCTTGCGGAGAGCTTCCTGCGGGATACTCCCTTACGGGACATAGTACTCGATGGTGAGCACCGGCCGGTAAGCCGGGTCGGCGTTGCCGCTAAAGAAGCGCAGGTAGTCGTAGCCCAGGTCGTTGTTGTCGTCCAACTGGAAGCGCAGGCGGAACTGGGTGTAGCCGCCCAGGTTGACGGACGAGAAGGCTGAGGGCTTGAGCGTGACCCTGTACCAGCCTCTGGTGGGTGTTTTGTTGAACACGCCTGCGTTGTTCAGGCTGGCCGCAGCCTGGAAGTCTGCCGGGGCGAGGGCCGCCGAACCCCCGAAGAAGGGCTTGCGGATGTCCACGAGCAGGTTCTTGTGGGTCAGGAAGGGGTCCGTCCCGACCAGGCTTTGCCGCTTGATCTTGAGCGTGACCGAGAGGATCACGGCGTTATCCGGCAGGCTGGAGGTGTTGAACGAGAGCACCGAGCGGAACTGCCGGTTGAGGATGTCATCGCCGACGTACAGGTCAGCCGTGCTGTTGAGCAGCGGCAGGCGTGGAGCCGGGCCGTTTTTCAGCAACTTTTTGCCGTTGTAGGACGCGACACCCTTGCCGCTCTTTTCGGACGATTCGAGCGTCCAGCCGTCCTGGTTGGCAATGGATTTGAACGTGGCAGTCTGTTCGCCCAGGGCGGTGACGAAGGTCATGTCTGCGCCGTAGACGGCGCCGACGCTGTTGGATGCCACCACACGGTAGTGGTAGGTGACGTTGGCCGTCAGCCCGCTGATAGCCTTGCTGACCGGGGTGTCCGCCATCCCGGATACCGGACTCTGGTCGGCAGTGACAGTGGAGCCGTAGCTGGCGTCCAGGCCGTACTCGAAGGTGACGGTGGTGTCGTCGTTGAAGGCGTTGACGGTCCCGTTCAGGGTCGCGGTATAGGCTGATATGGCGGAGGCAGGATCGGTCGTCGCGGTGGGAGCGAGCTTGCCGGTGGTGAAGGTCAGGTCGCCGCCGCTGGCCGTCCCGGCGCTGTTCTGCCCGACGACGCGGTAGTGGTAGGTGGTGTTCGGGTCCAGCCCGCTGATCGCCGCGCTGACGGCGGTGTCGGTCATCCCGGCCACCGGACTCTGGTCGGCGGTGACGGTCGAGCCGTAGGCCGTCGTCAGGCCGTACTCGAAGGTGACGGCCGTGTTGTCGTTGTTGGCATTGACCGTGCCGTTGAGGGTTGCGCCGCCGGAGGTGATGGCCGAAGCTGCGTCGGTGGTGACGGTGGGGAGGATCGTCCCTGTGGTGAAGGTCAGGTCGCTGCCGGTAGTTGTCCCGACGCTGTTCTGGGCCACGGCCCGGAAGTGGTAGGTGGTGTTGGGCAGCAGTCCGCTGACCGCCGCGCTGACGGCGGTGTCCGTGTTGCTCGTGAGCGGGCTTTGATCGGCAGTGACGGTTGAGCCGTAGCTGGTGTCCAGCCCATACTCGAACGTGACGGTGGTGCTGTCGCTGAAAGCGTTTACCGTCCCGTTGAGGGTCGCGCCGGAGCCGGTGATGGCGGTGGCCGGGCCGGTCGTGGTGGTGGGAGCGACTTTGTCGGTGGTGAAGGTCAGGTCGCCGCCGTTTGCCGTCCCGGCAGAGTTCTGGCCGACGACGCGGTAGTGGTAGGTCGTGTTAGGCTGCAAGCCGCTGATCGCCGCGCTGACGGGCGTATCCGCCAGCCCAGTGACCGGACTCTGGTCGGCGGTGACGATGGAGCCGTAGCTGGTGTCCAGGCCATACTCGAAGGTGACGGCTGTGCTGTCGTTGTTGGCGTTGACCGTGCCGTTGAGGGTCGCCCCGGAGGCCGTGACGGAGGTGGCCGGATCAGTCGTAGCGGCCGGCAGGACGAAGCCTGTGGTGAAGGTCAGGTCGCCGCCGGTGGTTGTCCCGACGCTGTTGGTGGCAACGACCCGGAAGTGGTAGGTGGTGTTGGGCAGCAGTCCGCTGACCGCTGCGCTGGCGGCGGTATCAACCATCCCGGTGATCGGGTTCTGGTCGGCCGTCGCGGTCGAGCCATAGCTGGTGTCCAGCCCATACTCGAAGGTGACGGTGGTATCGTCGTTGAAGGCGTTGACCGTCCCGTTCAGGGTCGCGCCGGAGCCGGTGACGGCGGTAGCTGGGTCGGTCGTCGCGGTGGGAGCGAGTTTGCCGGTGGTGAAGGTCAGGTCGCCGCCGTTTGCCGTCCCGGCGCTGTTCTGGCCGACCACGCGGTAGTGGTAGGTGGTGTTCGGGCCCAGCCCGCTGATGGCCGCGCTGACGGGCGTATCCGCCAGCCCAGTGACCGGACTCTGGTCGGCGGTGACGATGGAGCCGTAGCTGGTGTCCAGGCCATACTCGAAGGTGACGGTTGTGCTGTCGTTGTTGGCGTTGACCGTGCCGTTGAGGGTCGCCCCGCCGGAGGTGATGGCCAAAGCTGCGTCGGTGGTAACGGTGGGGAGGATCGTGCCGGTGGTGAAGGTCAGGTCGCCGCCGGTGGTCGTCCCGGCGCTGTTGGTGGCAACGACCCGGAAGTGGTAGGTGGTGTTGGGCAGCAGTCCGCTGACGGCTGCGCTGACGGGGGTATCCGCCAAGCCGTTGACCGGACTCTGGTCGGCGGCGACGGTCGAGCCGTAGCTGGTATCCAGGCCGTACTCGAAGGTGACGGTAGTGTCGTCATTGAATGCGTTGACGGTTCCGTTCAGGGTCGCCCCGGAGCCGGTAATAACGGTAGCCGGGTCGGTCGTCGCGGTGGGAGCGATCTTGCCGGTGGTGAAGGTCAGGTCGCCGCCGTTTACCGTCCCGGCAATATTCTGCCCGACGACGCGGTAATGGTAGGTGGTGTTCGGGTCCAGCCCGCTGACCGCCGCACTGACCGGGGTGTCCGCCAGGCCATTGACCGGACTCTGGTCTGCCGTCACGGTGGAGCCGTAGCTGGTATCCAGCCCGTACTCGAAGGTGACGGTCGAACTGGCGTTGTTGGCGTTGACCGTCCCGTTGAGGGTCGCCCCGGAGGCCGTGACGGATGCGGCCGGGTCGGTGGTGACGGTCGGCGGGATGGCGTCGGTGGTGAAGGTCAGATCGCTGCCGTCCGTCGTGCCGCCGCTGTTCTGGCCGACGACGCGGTAATGGTAGGTGGTGTTGGGCAGCAAGCCGCTGACCGCCGCGCTGACCGGGGTGTCGGTCGAGCCGGTCACGGGACTCTGGTCCGCCGTCACGGTGGAGCCGTAGCTGGTGTCCAGCCCGTACTCGAAGGTGACGGTCGTGCTGGCGTAGTTGGCGTTGACCGTGCCGTTGAGGGTCGCCCCGGAGGCCGTGACGGAAGTAGCCGCCCCGGTCGTGACGGTGGGCGGCAGCGGGTCAGTGGTGAAGGTCAGGTCGCTGCCGTAAGCCGTCCCGACGCTGCTCTGGGCTACGACCCGGAAGTGGTAGGTGGTGTTGGGCTGCAAGCCGCTGACGGCCGCGCTGACGGCAGTATCCACCAACCCGGTCACAGGGCTTTGGTCGGCGGTGACGGTGCTGCCATAAGCCGCTGTCAGCCCGTACTCGAACGTGACCGCCGCGCTGTCGCCGTTGGCGTTGACCGTGCCGTTCAGGGTTGCGCTGCTGGTTGTGATCCCGGAAGCCGCGTTCGTCGCGGCGCTGGGGTACTGGTTATCCGTAAAGGTGCAGGTGACGGTTTCGTTCGGTTCCAGGTTGACGGTCGCGGTGCGCGTGCCCAGGTCGGCCGCGCTGGCGACATTGCTGGCCCCGTCGCTGCAGGACAGCCCGGTCAGTTTGAAGAAGATGGAAGCCGGGTCGTCCTCGGTGACGGTGTAGCTGCCCGGCGGGACGTTGGCAATGGTCGTACTGGCGTCCCCGGTGACGTTGAAAGCCGTGCTGCCGGGGATATCGCTGGTGAAGCCGAAACTGGTGCTGCCGTCGGGGAACTGGTCTTTGGCGACGATGATCGTGCCGGTTTGAAGGGCCGTGCAGGTTGGGTCGCCTGCGGTTCCGGTATCCGGGTCGTCGGTGAGGGTGCTGCCCAGTTCGGTCGTGCTGACCGTCCCCTGGCTGCAGACCTGGTCGGTCAGGTCGCTGACCTGGGCCGGCGCGTCCACCGTGACATCGAAGGTGATCGTCACCTCTTGGTTATAGTCGAGCGCGCCAAGCGCCACGTTGACAGTCTCGCCGCTGGCGTAAGCCGTGTGGATGGCGGAAGCGGAGACCAGGCTGCGGACGAACTGCCCCGCCTGGCTGACCAACCCGGCCAATGCGTTGGCGAAGCCTGGACCGGAGGTCTGTTCCGTCGTCAGGCCAGGACGCGGCCCCTCGTCCCGGACCCGCTGGTTGGTCCCGGAAAGCGCCGCAAAGCTGACGCTGGCGCAGGTGGCGTTGGTGTAGGTCCCGGCTTCGGCAAAGGCTCCCGCCCCGGCGCCGAGGGCCGTGTTGACGGCCAACATGCGGTTTTCCGCATCCGCAGGCGTGGAGCCGGTCAAACCCTGGATCTGGAAGACGGTCGAAGGCGAACTGAAGCGGTCCAGGTAGTAATGGGCCACCGCGCCCGCGCCGACGTTCATGCTGTTGCCGGTGGCATTGACGCACAGCAGGCTGGTCTCGCCGGGCGTGCCGTTGCCGCTGCGCAGGAACATCCCCGCCAGCGGGAAGGCGGCCGTGCTGTCGGCGGTGTTATTGATGATGCGGGCGTTCACGTCGCCCATGCCGCCCCGCGACTCCACGTCTATGCCGCTGTCGCCGAAGTCCGTGATGCTGTTGCCGCTGATGTCCACTGTAATGTTCCCGTCCCCGTCCGAGACGACCCACACGGCAATGTAAACGTTGCCGGTCGGGCTGGCGGCGATGAACGGGTTGTCCCGGATATAGCCTTCCATCGTCGGGCCGCTGCCGTCGTTGTGGACGGCATCGTTGGCGGCGAGGCTGACCTGGGTGGCCGTGCCGGTCAGCGCCGGGTTGTTGTGAATATCGAACTTGACGTTGGCCGTGTTGTTGGTCGCCAGGTCAATGCCGATGCTGTTATCGGTGAAGAAGTTGTTGCCGATGTCAATCTTGCCGATGCTGCCCGCACCCTGGATGTTGGCCCGCAGGCCGGCGCTGGTGTTGTTCTGGATGGTGCTGTTGCTGACGGTGACGTTGGCGAACGCGGCGCTGCCACCGGGCGGGACGTCGAGGCTGATCCCGTTCCCCCCGGCGTTCCTGACCGTGACGTTGCTCAGCGTGAGCGCCGACATTGCGCCGCTGGTGTTGCTGACGGTGACGCCGTGCCCTGTGCTGTTCTGGACCGTGCCGCCGTTCATCACGAAACTGCCGGTGACGTTGTTCAGGCTGACGCCGTTCGCGCCGCCGGTGGAGGAAACGCTGTCGAAGGTGACGGCCAGCGCGCCGTTGCCCAGGCTGACGCCCGCGCCGCCGCTGTTGGCGACGGAGACGTTGTTGATCGTCAGCGCGCCCACGCTCGCCCCGCTGATGCCCGTCCCGCTGCTGGTGTCCACGTTCAGGCCGCGCACGGTATTGCCTGAGCCGAGCGCAATGTTCGCCGCCGTCGGGCGGGAGGCCGCGGCGATGGACAGGTTGGGGGCCAGGGTCAGGCCCACGCCGTGGCCGATCAACTGCTGGTTGTCCAGCAGGGTCAGCGTCCCGGTATAGGCCCCGCTCCCCTGGTAGATGAAGATGTAATCCCCGGCCTCGTCAGCGGCGCCGGTGTTGAAAGCCGCGAGGCTGTTGAAGGGCGCAGTGTACCGCCCGTCGCCGCCGGCCCCGGCCACGTTGTTGATGAACCAGACCGGCGTCTCGACCGTGATCGAAACGGTGGCGTCGTCGGTGTTGTTGTCGGCGTCCTGCACGGAATAGGTAAAGGTGTCGCTACCTGAGAATCCCGGAGCCGGGTTATAGGTAAAACTCCCGTTGGCAGATACGTTGACATTCCCACCGTTGGCGCTGGTGGTTGTTGCGGCCACCGCGGCCAGTCCGGGAAGCCCGTCCGGGTCGTTGTCGTTCGCCAGCACGCCTGGTGCAGCGACCGTCATCTGCACATTGCCGACGGTGCTGTAACCGCTGTCATTCCGGGCGATGGGCGTGGTGCGGACCGAGCCGGCGGCCAGGGTGGTATGCGGGTCGAGCGTGTCGTCGTAGGCCGCGTTGGTCAGGGTGGTGTCTCCGGTATTCTGGACGACAACCGTGTAAGTCAGTGTGTCGCCGGGAGTCACACCGCCGCTCCCGTCTGCGTCGGTTTTGAGCGTCCAGGTCTTGGCCGCGCCCAACTGGGACGCAGCAAACACGACCCCGATCCCCTGGAGCAGTTGGGTGGCTGATAACATCAAAACAGCCAGGGTGATAATACTGGTAAAACGATAAAAAAAGCGGGTTGGTTTTCGAGAAAATCTGGTTTTGGACATCATGCCCTCGTCTTTGCCTGTCAAACCGTAAGCCACTTCTCCCCGGACGGGGAAAGTGTCAAGTGGAAGATGAATCCCTGGAAGCCGACCTGGGCGTAAACCCGCTCCGCGTAATCGGTGAACAGGTCAAGGACTTCGTAATCCGACCCCAGGCGGGTGTGCAGTTTCCAGGTCTTCCCGGCGTCGGTCGAGATGAGAATCTCTCCGCGTCTGCCGCGGTAACGCAGGCCCCGGGCTTGGGTCTCGATGGGCGCGGCCCCGACCCTGTCGAAAAAGCCGGGCCGCAGGAGCATCACACCCAGGGCGGCCCCGCTCAGTTTGAGAAAATCACGTCGTTGCATTCTGGTTTCCTGTTTTGTGGGTTACGTGCGCGGCGGGAAGACGCCTTGCAGGGCGATGCAGAAGTTAAATGCCAGGTACGGCTGCATGTTATTGTGGGGCTGGTCGCCTCCGGCGGCGTTGACCGTCTCGGGCGCCATGCTGACCAGGTTCTGGCTGGTATTGGTCTGGTAAACATTCCCGCCGCGTGAGCGCGCCAGGGCGTTCCCGCCGGGGGTGCGGCTGGAGGCGGGGGAGGAAGATGCCATCAGCGTGTGGCTGTGAGACGGGATCTCGCTCTCCAGCAGCGTGACCGTTTCCGAGCCGCCTGACTCGCCGATGTCCCGGAGCGACAGTCCCGGGCCTTGTCCCCAGAACATGGGGACGCGGCCTTGCAGGTTTGGCAGCGCAAAATTGGATTTGCCGTTACCGCCGTAGGTGGTCCCCAACAGCGAGAACAGGGCTGTGTTCTGCGAAAGCGGCAGCAGTTGCCCGTCGCAAAAGGCCCAGCCATTGGGCGCAAAATTGAAAGGGAAGATGCGGATTTCCGCAACGAATGGGTCGGCCATGAGAAACTCCTATGTGGGTGAGGGGAAGATCCCGAAAAGTGAAATGATGAACGAGATGCCCAGGTAGGGCTGCATGTTGGTATGTGGCTGTGACCCGCCCGTTGCGCCGGCCGCATTGGCGGCCATATTCGCATTGGGTGTGGTCGCCGGGCGGTACAGGTCCAGGGTGGAGGGTTGGGCCAATACCGAGTTTTGCGGATTGGCGCTGGCGGCGTTGCCCGAAGAAGCCAGCAAAGCGTGGCTGTGGGCGGGGACCTGGTTGACCGTCAGCGTGACCTCCTCCACGCCGCCCGTCTCGGCCAGGATGAAGCCGTTGCCCATGTGGAGCGGGACGCGCCCGCGCAGGTCGGGCAGGGCGAAGGTGGATTGCCCGTCGCCGCCGTAGGTGGTGCCGATCAAGTTGAATAGCGTTTCATATTCTGAAATCGGGAGCAGTTGTCCGGCGCAAAACTCCCACCCGGCGGGGGCGAAGTTCCCGCCAAACATGCGGATCTCGCCAACGTAAGGTTGTGCCATGTTTTATCTCCTTTAGTTCGGGGATGGGAAGATGCCCTGCAGGGCAATACAGAAATTCAGCGTGAGGAAAGGCTGCATGTTCAGGTGCGCCTGCGACCCGCCTGTATTGGTCAAGTGGCCTGACGCCAGCGACACCAGGTTGCCTGCCGGGGCGTAAACCGGCCCCGAGGCGGTCGCCAGGATGATCCCCGCCGGCGCGGGGGCATCTGCGGGCGTGTTGCTGGCGCTGGCCGTGTGGCTGTGGGCGGGCAATTCGGACGCCGAAAGCGTGTGCGCCTGCTCTCCCCCGCGCTCGCCCAGGGTAAACCCGTTGCCTGCATGGATCGGGATGCGCCCGCGCAAGTCGGGCAGGGCAAAATTGACCCGCCCGTCGCCGCCGAAGGTGGTGCCCAGCAGCGAGAACAAGGCCTGGTTCTGGTTGATGGGCAGCAACTGCCCGTTACACATTGCCCAGCCTTTGGGAGCGAATACGAATGAAAACAACCTGACTTCGCTCAGAAATGGTTCTGCCATATCGCTTCTCCTTAGTTGAAAATGGCTTCGTACCGCATCCGGCCCGCCTCCGGGCCGAGCGGCACGAGGAAAATGTCCAACGCACCCATCTGCTCGTGTTCGAGGCGGTAGGTGTGTTGGATGAGATACTGGGGACTGACCGGGCCGAGGAACTGCAACGAAAACGGGACCCTGCCCCCGGTCCCGGGCGCTGCGGCGGACTGCCCCGAGGCTGCTTCCGTTATCTCGACCAGTTCCAGGTCTATCGGCCCGGTCCCCTCCAACCGAATTCGAAAAGTCTGGTTCAAAAAGGGGGTGAAGTCGCTGCTTTTTAATTGATCCGGCATATAGGTTTTACTCCGTTTCGATTGGGTTATGTTCCAGTAAGAGATACACCCCCTTGTCTTCTTTAACTCGAAAACCCAGCCGCTGGTAAAGCGCCAGGGCCGGGTTGAACCGCTCCACGTGGATCGTGACCGGCAGTTTCAAGCTGCGGGCTTCGGCCAATACCTCTTTGATCAACGCAGCGCCGATCCCCCGCTTGCGGAACTCTGGCAGCAGGGCGATCTCCATGATGCGTATCTCCCCGGCCCTGCGGTGGAGGTAAAACCGCCCGGCGGGTTGGCCTTCATAGAGGATGACCTGGAACTCCGCCCCCTTGTAGTTTTCAGTGTAATATGAGCGCTGGGCTTCGAACTGCATCCGCAGGAAGGCTTCTTTTTGCGCCGCGCCCCAATCCACCAGGGCCATTTCGTCGGCGCGGGTGCTGGCATAGACGTTGAACAGGAACCCCTCGTCGCTTTCCTCGATTAGGCGTAAGCGGATCGGCATGGCGCAGTCTATCTCCGGCAGGGTGGACGTAATGCTTGCAATCTTGGGCGCGGCATTTCCCGGAGCAGCGAAAATGCTTACGAATAAATACCCAATCCATTTTACAGCCTAATCATTGTGAAAGTTTTGTCGTTTTTGTAAGGTGGACACTTTTCGGGCTCTTCAGGTTTAAGTAGGGTGAAAACCCGTTTTACCACCGAGCACACGGAGAGCACGGAGATTTTAAATGTTTTTCTCTGTGGACTCTGTGATCTCTGTGGTGAAAAAATGGGCAACCCCATAAAATATCAAAGAGCCACTTTTCGATGGGCCGGGATGGCGGTTTTCCCGCCCGCCTTGACCGGCGGGCTGCGGCAATAGTCCCCTCATTTCTTCAAATGGGGGGACTGTTCGTGTCCGCGCAAGGGCGCTCTCGGTTGGAGGTTGCAGCCTGACCCTCCTGCTGCCAGCGACAGGATAATTCGGAGTCGCAGACAGGCTGCTACGGCTTGATGAAGGCCACCAGCCAATCGTTGATCTTCGAGAACGGCGCGCTGTTGCCGTAAATGGCCGTCGTCCCGCAACCCAGCGACCGGTCGAAGCCGGGCGGGTTCTCGCCCTCGAAGGTTTCGCTCGAAACCGTTTCGCCTGTTTTGGCTTCCTGCAAGAGCACCCGGATGTCCCGCCGGACGCGTGAGACGACGATCGCGTTCGAAATGCCGCAGCCGGTGTACCTCGCCGTGGCAACCACGGTCGTAAAGTAGGTGACGGACCCGACCAGTTCGACCTCCCCGATCCGGCTGGGGACCCACTCGGGGCGCAGGTACGCGTTCCAATCGTGCATTTCCCCGTCTGTGGTCAGCAGGAAGATGCGGTGGGGGCCAGGCTCGTTCTTGTCATAATCTGCCGCCTCCGGCACGCCCTCCCCTTGCAGGACGACGGATAATATCTCAGCCAGATCCTTGGGCGATAGGGTCGCAACCGGGGTCGGGGTCTCTTCGGGTGTGGATGTCTCGGTGGGGAGGGGGGTAAACGTCAACGTGGGGGTCAGGGTGATCGTGGGCGTCAGCGTGGGCGTAAAGGTTGGTTCGGGCGTAAAGGTCAGCGTTGCGGTGGGCGCAAACCCGGGTATCGCGAGACCTCCCTGGGCCAGGCTGTAGACCCCCACAGCGGCCAACCCCAGGCACACGCAGGCCGCGGCAAAACCGACGCCTGCCAACAGATATTTCAGCAAAGAAGTTTGGCTTTTCGCAGGGATTTCTGACATCGCATTTCTCCTCAACATTCAGCGACTAGGTTGTGTCAATTATTTTGATCCACCCGCCACAAATATTATACTTTAGTTGCAGGCCGGGTAAGCCGGATTGCCAATCCGGCTTACTGCGTTGTGACCGGGTCTTCGGGGTGCTCCCGGTTCCAAAGCTCGACCAATTCGGCCGTGCTCTTGCCGATGTTCTCGGCGTTGCGTATCTTCCCGTGGAAAGCGCCTCTGGTCCTCACAGCTTGCAACAGACGCTTATCCACCCGCACCTTGATATCCAGTTCCCCTTTCAGGTTGATGCTGGGCGTATAGATGGCGGTCCCGGAATGCACCGGGCGGCCTTCCAGCAACAGCCCGGCCAGGGTTTCCAATTCGTTCTCCTGCACGTTCATCACCACACCCGGAGAGAGGGTGGTGTACTGCGTGGTCAGCTCCAGGTAACGCTGGCGGCTGGCAAACCTGCCCAGTTCCAGCCGGGGACAGAGGGCTTTGATCGCCTTGATGTAACTTGCCATGTTTCACCTCCTTGAGTGCGTCGGCCATCGCTTTGAAGGCGATCCGGGCCGTATTGAATGGTGGGCAAACTTCTTCCGAAAGATTTTGAAAATCTTCCGAAGGAATTGAAAATTCTTCCGAAGAAATTTTAATTTCTTCCGAAGGATTTTAAAAACCTTCCGAAGAACTTTCAAAAGTATCCGAAGAAATTTCAGTCGCCTTCAATACAGTATAAAAAGGATTGGCTTCGATTGCCAGTGTCAAACGTCATATTTCCAATGTCTTGGGGGGAGTTGCGGGAGGATGGGGAATAGCAGGCGAGAGATAGGGCGTTTCGCGCCCAAAAAAGAGCCGGGCGAGGACCCTCACCCGGCTCTGACCACCAGATTGTTCGACTTCCAGACTTCTAGCCAAGTATTCGTTTTGCAGACTCCAGGAACTTTTCAGCGACTCGTATCGCTCGAAAGGCTTCCCCCGAGGCAACATGGACGGATACGCCATAATCTCCCACGCCGCGCAGTTCGAACAGCCAGTTGAGATTCTTGCCTTGTTCCTTGTCTAATTCTCCCGTTTTTACAAAGTGTTGGTGGATCAGAGCAATCACACCGCTATGTTTGCCGCTATCGAGGCCTTTATTTACCAGCAATGCACTCGCGGCATAGAAGGCAGCGTAGTATGCGCGTGAAGCAGCGATATCATGGTAGCCTTTTTCTGACAAATCTCTGGCGGCTTGCAGATTCGTTTTGGCGCGTTCCAGGTTGGAGGCGATTTCGTCTGCGTGGCTGGTCATCAGACTGCTATCCCCTCGCGCTGCACATTCCGATATAGCGAAATGGTCCCCGTTTCATAATCAGTAACCAAGGCGGGTTTGGCCGAAATCAGTTGTTCCGACTCGAGTTGGATGGGATAAAGCAGGTCCACGATGCGGCGCAACTCGGCAAAATAGTCCAGCGGCGGTTCGAGCAATACGAGCAAATCAATATCGCTCCCAGATGCGGCTTGCCTGCGCGCAAAAGAACCGTAAAGGATCAGCCCTCTCAGTTTTTTGCCGTAATATTGGGCGAGGGTGTCTTTGCATTGCCGGATAATGCTGTTTCTGGTTGCCATTGAAAATATTATACAGCAAGAACAAATCGAAAAACAAAAAGACAGCAATTCTCAGGTTGAGAATTGCTGACAAGAAGACCAACCTTGCGAAGGTTTTCGGCATAGTGCCACAAAAAAGAGCCGGGCGAGGACTCTCACCCGGCTCCTTGTTTACGTGTCTACCTGTTTACTTTCCTACTTCTTCCCAAACTTCTGCTTGAGAATATCCTCCAGCGTCGGCTGGCCGATCTCTTGCAATTCGTAGCGCACCCGCTGGAACGGTTTGTTGATCTTGATCACCCGGGTCAGGTCAATCGGCGTGCCGACGATGACCAGGTCCACGTCGGAGGCGGCGATGGTGGCTTCCAGGTCGCGCATCTGGGCTTCGCCGTAGCCCATGGCCGGCAGGATCGGCCCGGTCTTGGGATATTTGGCGTAGGTGGCGGCGATGGATTTGACCGCGAACGGCCTCGGGTCCACGATCTCTTTGGCCCCGAAACGGCGGGCGGCCACGTATCCGGCTCCGTAGGCCATTTCGCCGTGGGTCAGGGTCGGGCCGTCTTCGATCACCAATACCCGCTTGCCCTGGATGGCGGCCGGGTCGTCCACGAAGAGCGGCGAAGCGCCCTCGATCACGACCGCCTTCGGGTTCAGGCGGCGCAAGTTCTCACGCACCGCGATCACCGCCTCCGGGTCGGCGGTGTCCACCTTGTTCAGCACGAATACGTCCGCGTCGATCACGTTCGTCTCGCCGGGGTAGTAGCTGCTCTCGTGGCCGGGGCGGTGCGGGTCGGCCACCACGATCTTCAGGTCCGAAACATAGAAGGGGAAGTCGTTGTTGCCGCCGTCCCACAACACGATGTCCACCTCCTTCTCAGCGGCGCGCAGGATCTTCTCGTAATCCACACCGGCGTAGACGATCACGCCGTTGTCAATGTGCGGCTCGTACTCCTCGCGCTCCTCGATGGTCGTTTCGTGCTCGTCCAGGTCGTCGTAATCGGCGAAGCGCTGCACTTCCTGGCGAACCAGGTTGCCGTAGGGCATCGGGTGGCGGATGGCGGCGACTTTGTAGCCCATCTCGCGCAGGATGAGCGAGACCCGGCGCGTCGTCTGGCTTTTGCCTGATCCCGTGCGGACGGCGCAGACCGACACGACCGGTTTGACGGACTTGACCTGGGTCTGCCGCGTGCCCATCAGGCGGAAGTCTGCGCCCAGGGCGTTGACCAGGGCGGCCTTGTGCATCACGTACTCGTGCGGCACGTCCGAGTAGGCGAAGACCACCTGCTCGACGCCGTGCTTCTGGATCAGTTCGGGCAGCTCGGATTCGGCATGGATCGGGATGCCCGCCGGATACAGGTCGCCGGCCAGTTCCTTGGGATACTGGCGGCCTTCGATGTCCGGGATCTGGGTGGCGGTGAAGGCGACCACCTCGTAATCCTTGTTGCCGCGGAAGAAGGTGTTGAAGTTGTGGAAGTCGCGCCCGGCGGCTCCCATGATGAGGGTTTTGATTGGCATGTATTTCTCCTTGAGGTGATTTTACGAAACACGCAACACGGTTGAGGTCGTGTTGCGTGTTTCGTGATTTCTACATTATTTCCGGCGCCTGGATGCCCAGCAAGCGCAGGGCATTGGCGATCGTCTGCCTGGCCGCCGCCACGAGACGCAGGCGCGCCTCCCGGACATCTGCCTGCTCAGCCTGGATGACCGGCGCGGCGTGATAGAAGGAGTGGAAGGCGTTGGCCAACTCGTAAGCGTAAGTCGCCATCACCAGCGGTCGGTATTCCAGCGCCGCCTGCTCCACCGCGGCCGGGAAGCGGGAAACCTGCTCGATCAGGTCAATTTCATGTTTGGTAAGTTCGTAATCGAAATTTGGGCTTGTGCCTTGTAATTGGTCATTGGTAATTGAGGCTTTCTTCAAGATGCTGTTGGCCCGCACATGGGCGTTCTGGATGTATGGCCCGGTGCGGCCATCGAAGTTGAGGGCCTCGTTGATGTCGAAGATGATGTCCTTGTTGTTGTCCACCGAGAGCATGGCGTAAGCCATTGCGCCCAGGCCGATCTGTTTGGCAACCGTCTCACGCTGACCGGCGGGCATTTCGGGGTTCTTCTCGGCGATCTCGGCCAGCACGCGCTGGATGGCCTCGTCGTAGACTTCCTTGAACAGCACCACCCGTCCGCGCCGGGCCGACATGGCTCCCTCGGGCAGGCTGACGAATCCGTAGGCCAAGTGGAAGCATTTTTCGGCCTGCGGGAAGCCCCACAGTTTCAGGATGGCGAAGGCCTGCTGGAAGTGCAGGCTCTGGCGGTTGTCCACCACGTAGACCGAGCGGTCAACGTGGAACTCGTCGAATTTTTGCCCGGCCAGGGCCAGGTCTTTGGTCAGGTAGAGGGTCGTGCCGTCCGAGCGCAGGATGACCGCGGTGCGATATTTCTCTTTCGCCAGCCCCAGTTTCTCGTCAATCTTGACGATCACCGGGCCGCCGGTCGGGCGCTCGTCCTCGGCGATGCCGCGCCGGATAAGCTCGTCCACGATCTTCTTGGAGGGTTCGTCCACGTCGCTCTCGAAGAACCACACGTCAATTTTGACATCCATCATGGTCAGGATGTCGCGCAGTTCTTCCAGGCTCCATTCGCGGGTTTCGAGCCACAGTTGGCGGATCTCCGGGTCGCCCGCGTCCCATTTGCGGTATAGCTCGCGGCGCTCGGCCTCATGGGCTTCGCGTTGCGCCGTTTCTTCGGGGGTCTCGTTCTCTTTGGCGGTCAGCAGGTTGGTGGCTTCGGCGTAGATTTTCAAGAGCCACTGGCCGCGCTCGTGAATGTCTTGCGGTTCCCGGCCTTTATAGAATTTGTCGTAGGCCCACAGCACGGTGATGACGCCCAGTCCCAGGTCGCCGGGGTAGGAGGCCCGGACCGTGTCGAACCCGGCGAAATCCACCAGGCGGGCGAGGGATTCGCCCAGGATGGTGTTGCGAAAATGGCCGATGTGGAAGGAATGGTGGGTGTTCGGCTGGGCGTATTCGACCATGACCCGCTCATTTTTGGCCGCGCCCCGCCCAAAGTCCGGGCCGGAGGCGAGCACGGTATCCACCACCCGGCGGGCATACTCCCCGGTCACAAAATACAGGTTCAGGTAGCCCTTCGTCGCCTCGATGCGGCTGATCCCCGCCGGCTGGCCCAGGAAATCCCGTACCTGTTCGGCGATCTGCCCGGCGCGCTGCGGGACGGGGAGGCCTTGGCCCCTGCCGGCGCGGGCTTCGTCGGCGGCGGTCTGGAAAAACGAGGTAGAGATGCCCCACTCCCCGGCGAAGGGGATGGGCAGCCACTTGAGCGCCGCCAGCGGGATGTCGTGCTGCTGGCAGAAAGCGGTGATCCGGGTCTCGATGTTTTGGCGTTCTTGATCGAACATTGTTCACCTGCGGGGAACTTTCAGGGAGATTATACCCGTGGGTATTATATAACATTTGCCTGCGATAAGCGCGCAAAAGCGGGGGCCTTGCAACCATTGAAGGCGCCCCCGCCATAATGCATTCGAATGCGGATTAATTAAGCGTTTTCAAAGGCCGCGAGGCGCTTCATCAGGCGGCCTTTGCGGCGAGCGGCGTTGTTCTTGTGGATAATGCCCTTCTCGGCGGCCTTGTCCAGGCGGCTGATGGCGAGCATGACAGCTTCGCGGCTGGAAATTTCTTCGCCGCCTTCGAGAGCCAGGCGAGCGTCGCGAACAGCGCTGCGGGTAGCGCCGCGGATGACGCGGTTGCGCAGGCGGCGCTTTTCATTCTGGGTATTGCGTTTAATTTGAGACTTGATGTTAGCCAAAGGTCTTCCTCCGAAAATTCTTCTTGCAGCGGCAGATTCCTTGCGCCGCGAAGCGGTATTTTACTTGAGGCAGGCGGATTTGTCCAGCGATTTTCGACATGGGATGGAAAAGGTAGTACAATCCACGAACTGGCTATCCCCATATCCCATAGCCAGCCAGAAAGGACTTGACTATGAGTGATGATTTGAAAGTGATGGATGGTCAGGTAGTCTCGATGGATTACAGCCTGCATATTGATGGTGAATTGGTTGATACGTCGGAAGGACGCGAGCCGTTGGATTACCTGCACGGTGCGGGGAATATCATCCCCGGCCTCGAGAGCGAACTGGACGGGATGGCTGTTGGCGAGAGCAAGAGCGTTATCGTGACCCCGGCCGCAGGTTACGGCGAACACGATCCCAATGCTTATATGGATGTGCCCCGCCGCGAGTTCCCCGGCGAAATCCCGATGGAAATCGGCGCCGAACTGCAATTGCAGGACCAATC
This sequence comes from Anaerolineales bacterium UBA5796, assembly GCA_002418215.1. Classification (GTDB taxonomy): domain Bacteria; phylum Chloroflexota; class Anaerolineae; order Anaerolineales; family Villigracilaceae; genus UBA5796. The sequence continues at coordinate 38,039 of DIDQ01000145.1, read as the reverse complement.
CGGCAATCCGATGTACGCACGGATTGACGAAATCAAAGAAGATACTGTCCGCCTGGATTTCAACCACCCGCTGGCAGGTAAAGAATTGCATTTCAAAGTGACGATCATGGGCATCCGCCAACCGACCGACGAGGAATTGTCTCACGGCCATGCTCATCATGGGCACGAGCATTAGGGCAGCGGCCAGTGCTCAGCGAACAGTAATCAGTACGCAGTTGAACGAAAAAGTCCCGGTCTTGAAGCCGGGGCTTTATATTTACCCGGCGTTGAGCACTCGTACCAGCAGCCTGCGCCGGTGCGGGCGGGCGCGGTGCTCGAAGATGTAGACGCCCTGCCACGCGCCCAGAGACAGCTTGCCTTCATCAATGGGAATGGTCAGGCTGGTATCGGTCAGCATGGCCCGGATGTGGGAGGTGGCGTCGTCGGGGCCTTCGAGGTCGTGGGTGTACCACCGCTCCCGTTCGGGGACGAGGCGCTCCATGAAGGTCTCCAGGTCGGCCCGGGCGGTTGGGTCCCAGTTTTCGCTGATCACCAGCGAGGCGCTGGTATGCGGCAGGAACAGGAAGCACATCCCTTCCGTCACGCCCCACTCGCGCAGCAGCGCCTGGACCGCGTCGGTGATGTCGTGCAGTCCCTTGCCGGGGGTGGAGAATTCGAGGGTGGATTTGTGCCAATTCATCGGAATAAGATTTGCAAAGCCAGCAGGGCGGCCATCCCGGCCAGGATGGTCAGCAGGGTGTTGCGGGTTTTCCAGGCGACCAGCACCGCGACCACCCCGGCCAGCAGGCGGAAGTTGGTTAACGAGAGAGCGAGTCGGTCCGATTGTATCAACAATTCGGGGACGACGATGGCCGACAGCACCGCCGGGGGGACAAAACGCAAGGCGCGGCGCAGCGTTTCGGGGATTTCATATTTACCGAACAGGTAAATGAACGAGAATCGCATCCCAAAGGTGAGCAGCCCGCCGAGCAGGAAGACCAGCCAGATGTTCACTCAGCCCTCCCTGGGGATTTGCGCCCTTCCAGCAGTGTGCCGACAATAATACCGATTACGCCTGCCAGCATCAAGCCGGTCTTGTAGGGCAGGCCGTGAGCCATCAGCGCCACTGCCCCGGCTGAGAGAGACGCGGCTACAGCGGGGCGATCCTTGAGAGCGGGCAATACGATGGCGATGAACGTCAGCGGCAGGGCAAAATCCAGCGGCCAGGATTCAGGCAACGTGGTCCCGACCAGGATGCCGATCGCAGTGCTGACCTGCCAGGTGGTCCACAGGGCCAGGCCCGCGCCCAGGAAGAACCAGCGTCCGTCCGGCGGGTCGTCGTTCTCGTAGTGCAGGATGGTTACGGCGTAGGCTTCATCAGTCAACAGGTAGGAAAGCAGCACCTTCCAGCGCATCGGCAAGGCGCGGACGTAGGGAGCCATCGAGGCGCTGTAAAGCATGTGGCGCAGGTTGACGACCGCGATGGTCAGCACGATGACCAGCCCCGGCACGGCGTCGCGGAGCAACTGGGCGGCGATGAACTGCGACGACCCGGCAAAGACGATGGGCGACATGCCCTGCGCCGCAGCCCGTGTCAGCCCGGCGTCAAGGGCCAGCACACCATAGATGATCCCGAACGGGGTCACACCGACCAGGATCGGGATCTCGGCTCGCACCCCGGCCCAGAAGGATTGTTGTGTTTCAGTCATGGAATGTTTTCTCACTCTTTTGGCGGAATAAGGGCATAGTGTAAACAATCTCTGCCGGGATTGCAATGGAATATCAAAGCCGAATTTGGCCGTTAAAAAAGGCTCTTCCGTTTTTGACGGGAAAAACCTTTT